>SFGF01000101.1 GCA_004556655.1 Lachnospiraceae bacterium
TACTAAGTGGCATTGTTCATGATAAGTATTTAAAGTAAAATCAGTAATAACTTATATGGACAGGAATCGTTTCTTTTATTGTTAACTAAACGACATTGGAACTGTCCCCTGTCCGCTCTTGTTTACGATATTCTCCGGGTGTCATACCATAGAGAAAACGGAATTGCTGAATAAAATAGCTGGGACTTTCAAAACCTACTTGCATACATATTTCCAGTATGCTGTCTCCGGTTTCTAAAAGCAGCCGTTTTGCCTGGCGAAGCCGGTATTCCTTCAGATATTCCATGGGAGTCTTTCCTGCGGCATTCTTGAAAAATCGACAGAAATATTGAGGATTCATGTTCAGGCATTGGGCCAGATCATTTAATGTAATCTGAAGGGCATAATTCTTATGAATAAAAGAAATTGCCTTTTTTATTTTTATTTTTTTTTGATCCGTAGAGGAAAAGGACGGATTGGAAGATATCAGCAAATTATGCCGGATACACAGAAAAATCATCTGATAAATGTAAGCTTTTATTTCAAGATACCAACCTGGTTCTTTTTTGCGGTAGCTTTCCAGAAGCCTGAGAAATAATTTTGCCAGTTCCTTATGTGCAGGATCTGATAAATCCGTGTGTCGGAGAAATATATTTTGATGATTCAGCAGAGGTCGGATGTAGCGTGACTCACATAAATCTTCATAACTAAAGGGCAAAATTTCAGGAGAAAATACAAGAGCATGATGAATGGACGGAATATTGTCATAAGCTTCCAGACGGTGAAGTTCCTGACTGTTGATAAAGAAAAAGTCTCCTTCTTTGGCTATTGTCTGTTCCCCATCGACAGTTAGAATCAGGAACCCTTTTTCTACATAGATCCATTCCCATTCATCATGCCAATGGTAGGGAATAGAAATCGTCCCGAAAGGATCATATTGCTGATAGATATGAAGCGGAATTTCAGAAGTACCGTGGATTGTAAAATCTTTTATTGCTTTCTGGGGATTCATGTAACAGATGTCCTTTCCGAAAAAGTGATAGACTGCTCTGATAATAGCAGTAAAGTCAATATTCTTATATAAAAGGTGAGTATAAGGATAGATTTCCTATAAATGAAAAAATATACTTATATCAGTATATTAAATGAGCTGCATAGAAAAAACAAGAGAAAATGTGTGGCTACACAATTATAGGAGGCAAAAGTTAATGGAAAAGAAATGGTGGCACAATCAGGTGGTATATCAGATATACCCAAGGAGCTTTTTTGACAGTAATGGAGATGGAATCGGAGATCTGGAAGGTATCACACAAAAGCTGGATTATCTGGAAAAGCTGGGGGTAGGTCTGATCTGGCTCTGTCCGGTTTACAAGTCTCCGAATGATGATAATGGTTATGATATCAGTGATTATTATGATATCATGGATGAGTTCGGAACAATGGACGATATGGATCATTTGCTTGAAGAGTGCGAAAAGAGAAATATCGGTGTGATGATGGATCTGGTGTTGAATCACAGTTCAGATGAACACAAGTGGTTTTTGGAATCAAAATCTTCCAGAGAGAGTACTTATCGTGATTATTACATATGGGCAGATCCGGTGGACGGAAAAGAACCCACGGATGCAGGAGCTTTTTTTGGAGGAAGCGTATGGGAGTATGATGAAACAACAGAACAGTATTATCTTCATTCTTTCAGTAAAAAGCAGCCGGATTTGAACTGGAAGAATCCCAAATTGCGAAATAGTCTGTATGAGATGGTGAATTATTGGATAGATAAAGGAATCAAGGGATTTCGCCTGGATGCAATTGATTATATCAGTAAAGACGAAAATTATGCAAAAGATCTGAAAACTCCAAGAATACATGAGCTGCTTCATGAACTGAACCGCAATACATTCGGTAAAGAGGGACTGGTTTCTGTGGGGGAAACGGGAGATGCCACGCCAGAGAGTGCTGCTGTTTATGCGGCACCTGAGAGGGAAGAACTGGATATGGTGTTCCAGTTTGAAATCATGGGTCTTGATAATGCCCGAACTGGTGACTGGTCTGAAAAATCGTATACCATGTCGGATATCCGTGATATTATGACGAAGTGGCAGACAAATCTGAATGATAAGGGATGGAACAGTCTGTTTTGGGATAATCATGATTATCCTCGTATGATTTCACGCTATGGTGATGACCGGAAGCAATACAGAGAACCATGTGCAAAAATGATGGCTGCGCTGTTTTATTGTATGAAAGGTATCCCTTATATCTATCAGGGCGAAGAAATAGGAATGACTAATGTAAAGTTTGATTCTATCAATGATTATCGGGACATTGAGACATGGAATTTTTATAATCGGATGAAAGCCGAAGGGATGGCAGAGGATGAGATTATGAGGAGAATCCATCGCTGTAGTCGAGACAATGCCCGTACACCTATGCAGTGGGATGATACGATTCACGGGGGATTTACTTCAGCAGTTCCCTGGATTAAGGAAAATGAGAATTATAAGACAATAAATGTAAAAAAAAATCTGGAGAATCCAGATTCTGTCTTTTATTTTTACCAGAAACTTATACAACTGAGAAAAGAAGAAGAGATACTGGTGTACGGTTCCTATGATCTGCTTCTTCCCGATCACCCGAAAGTGTATGCTTACAGTCGAAAGTGGAAAGGTGAGGAGTGGAGAATTATCTGTAATTTCAGTGACAGTTCTTGCTGGATCACGGATTTGACGCAGGGTATGGAGAAAGTTCTTGGAAATTATACAGGAATTTTTAAGGAGAATGATCAATTGATTCTTCGGGCTTATGAGACGATAATTGTTAAAAAATAGTCAACGTAGTCAACGGGGACAGGTTCCGTGACTCTGGGAGTCACGGAACCTGTCCGTTTTTGTCACTTCTTCTCCGGCAGCTGTGCCAGAATGATTGCTGCAAACATGAGAACGCATCCGACAAGCTCCCGGATGGTCAGTTTCTGTCCGAGGATTGCCCAGCCTGCCAGAACGGAGATACAGGATTCCATACTGAGAATCAAGGAAGCCACAGTAGGATTCATATTTTTCTGTCCTACGATCTGCAGAGTGTAAGCAACACCGCAGGAAAGGACTCCGGCGTACAGGATCGGTGCCCAGGCCAGAAGAATGTCACTAAGATTGGGCGTTTCAAAAAGGAAGGCAGGTATGCCTGATAAAATACCACAGACAAAGAACTGGATACAGGACATTTTCACTCCATCGACCAGAGGTGAAAAGTGGTCAATTACCAGAATATGAAAAGAAAACAAAACGGCGCAGACCATAACAAGAAGATCTCCTTTGCCCACGCCGAATCCGTCCGTCATACACAGAAGATATAGACCGATCAGAGCAAGAACTACTGCCGCCCAGATGGTGGATCGGCATTTCTTTTTGAAAAATAAAAGACCGAAAATCGGAACAATCACGATGTAGCAGGCGGTGATGAAACCGGCTCTTCCTACGGTAGTGTATTTGATACCCATTTGTTGGAAATTACTTGCCAGACACAGAAGAATACCGCAGCAGATACCTCCGATTATCAGTGTTTTACGGGAACAGCTCCGCTCTTCGGGGGATTTGGAAGTATCCTTTGGAGGGTTGATCTTATTTAATAGAAAAATACAGGGAATCAGAACCAGACCGCCGATAATGCTTCGAACCATATTAAAAGTAAAAGGTCCCACGTGATCCATTCCCACACTCTGTGCCACAAAAGCCACGCCCCAGATGGTTGCGGTGAGAAGGAGGAGGAGAGAATTTTTCAGTTGTACTTTTTGCATAGTAAGCTCCTTTCGTAATTTGACACTGTAATCAAGAATGTTACTGTTTACTCCGTGACTAGCAACACGCTTCGCGATGCACAGAAATGATGCAGAATGCATCATTTAGCGCCGTATGTCTCGGGATTTTCGTGTTTACAACACGAAAACACCTCGCAGAATAGTGGCGTGTGAGCAGCAACTCAAGAATATCATGAAAATAAAAAGAAGTAAATATGAAGATACAATTTGACGGTGTGACTATACAAGCTGTAAAATATAGATATTAATTAATCTGTAATAGGGGAGGGTATGATGAGGAAAATTATAAATGGAAATCAGATGGTGATGGGAACCTGCTATTACCCGGAGCACTGGCCGGAAAGTCTGTGGGAAGAAGATCTGAAAAGAATGCTGGCACATGGAATTACGGTGATTCGTATAGCGGAATTTGCATGGAGTAAGATAGAACCCACAGAGGGGAATTTTACCTATGAATTTTATGATCGGTTCCTGGAGTTGGCAGAGAAAGTGGGAATGAAGGTTATTTTCTGTACACCGACTGCGACGCCTCCGGCATGGCTCACAGAAAAATACCCGGAGGTGCTGAATGCCAATATGGATGGAGTACTGTACCGTCATGGAGCCAGAAGACATTATAATTATAACTCACCGGTTTATCTGGAAAAAACAAGAATTATTGTAGAAAAATCAGCATCTCATTATGCTCCGCATCCGGCTGTGATCGGATGGCAGATTGACAATGAACTGAATTGTGAAAAGGATGTTTTTTATTCGGAAAGTGATTCGATGGCTTTTCGTATTTTTTTGAAAGCGAAATATAAAAATCTGGATGCGCTGAATGAAGCATGGGGAACTGTATTCTGGAATCAGACTTACACAGACTGGGATGAGATTCATGTGCCGAGAACCACATACAGTGACAGTACCAATCCCCATGAAGTATTGGATTATACCCGGTTTATTTCAGCCAGTGCCAGAGCATATGCGAAGCTGCAAAGAGATATCCTTCGAAAATATATAAAACTGGAAGATTTCATCACTACCAATGGGATTTTCGGGAACCTGGATAATCATCAGATGACAGCAGAGAGTCTTGATTTTATGACGTATGATTCGTATCCGAACTTTGCCTATACAAAAGAGGATTATGAAAAATTTTCACGTACATTGGGAGACCGGATGTGGAGCAGAAATCTGATGGAGGTACGTTCCATTTCTCCGAACTTTGGGATCATGGAGCAGCAGTCCGGAGCCAATGGTTGGAATACCAGAATGGCGGCTCCCACGCCCAAGCCCAGACAGATGACTCTCTGGACGATGCAGAGTGTTGCCCACGGAGCGGATTATGTCAGCTACTTCCGATGGAGAACATGCACGATGGGAACGGAGATTTACTGGCATGGAATACTGGATTATTCGGGACGGGATAACAGAAGGCTGGATGAAATAGGGGAAATACATAAAAAGTTTCAATCTATTCAGGAGATTGCGGGAGCCCGGTATCAGGCAGATGCAGCAGTGGTAAAAGATTATGATAATATCTGGGATGCACAGCTTGATGTGTGGCATCAGGATCTGGAGAAAATCAGTCAGCAGTCTCTATTTATTGCAGCACAGAAAACTCATACCCCACTGGATTTTGTGTATCTGAATGATGAAGGTTCCAGTACCCCGCTGGAAAACTATAAAGTCCTGATTTATCCTCATCCTGTGATGCTGTCACCTGAGCGGGTACGACTTTTGGAAAATTATGTGGCACAGGGAGGAATCCTGATTCTGGGATGCCGAAGCGGTTATAAAGATATGACAGGAAAGTGCGTGATGGACAAGCTGCCGGGACTGCTTACTAATCTTACCGGTGTGGATATCCCTGAATATACCCGAACCTGTCCGGGCGATGAGCCGGTAATCATCCATTGGGGTCAGGAGCGACTGGAAGCTCCGGTATTCAATGATCAGCTGGCTGCCCAGCCGGGAAGAGAAAAATATACCAGAGTATTGGGGTATTATGAAAATAGTTATTATGCCGGGACACCCGCACTGGTTCAGAATACTTATGGTAAGGGAAAGGTATATTACTACGGTTCTGTATTTACGGAAAGGGCGGCAGAGGTATTTCTTGAAAAATTGGGTGTGAAAACACCGTATCAAGCAATACTGGAACTGCCGGAATGCTGTGAACTTGCTGTTCGGGAGAAAGACGGAAAGAAATATTACTTTGTACTGAATTACAGCAGAGAAAATGTAACAATTCGAGTAAAATGTCCCATGAGAAATTTGTATACGCAGGCAGTTACAGCAGGGGATGTGACAGTTGAGGCGTACGGAACGAGGATATTTGGCGAGTGATGGAAAAGGAGAATGTTATGGACAGATTATTATACGGGGTTGCCTATTATGATGAATATATGCCATACGACCGTCTGGATAAAGATGTGGAAATGATGAAAGCGGCAGGGATCAATGTGGTAAGAATTGCGGAGTCTACATGGAGTACCTGTGAACCTCAGGAGGGAGTGTTTGATTTCAGCCATGTGACGAGGGTACTGGATGCCATGGAGGCAGCCGGGATTTCCGTTATTATCGGAACTCCTACGTATGCAATTCCCACC
The DNA here is from genome assembly GCA_004556655.1 of Lachnospiraceae bacterium. Lineage (GTDB taxonomy): Bacteria > Bacillota > Clostridia > Lachnospirales > Lachnospiraceae > Oliverpabstia. The sequence goes on from SFGF01000101.1 coordinate 6,388, forward strand.
TGGATGGTCAAATCTCACCCGGATGTGCTGGCAACGACTAAAAACGGACCGGGAATCTATGGTGCAAGACAGATTATGGATATTACCCATCCGGTGTATCGGTATTACGGAGAGCGGGTGATCCGAAAGCTGATGGAAGTGTCTGCCCACAGAAAATGTGTCATCGGTTTCCAGCTGGATAATGAGACAAAATACTATGATACTGCAGGCAGGAATGTGCAGGAACAGTTTGTAAAATATCTGAGAGAAAAGTTCCGTGATGATCTGGATGCTCTGAATGAAGAGTTTGGTCTGGATTACTGGAGTAATCGGATCAATGCATGGGAAGATTTCCCTGATGTGAGGGGAACGATCAACGGAAGCCTGGGGGCAGAATTTGAAAAATTCCAGAGGACACTGGTGGATGATTATCTGAACTGGCAGGCACAGATTGTGCGGGAGTATGCCAGAGAGGATCAGTTTATCACACACAATTTTGATTTTGACTGGAGGGGTTATTCCTTTGGTGTACAGCCAAAAGTGAATCATTATCATGCAGCAGAGGCATTGACAGTGGCAGGCGTGGATATTTATCATCCTACGCAGGACGAACTGACGGGAGCCGAGATTTCCTTTGGAGGAGACAGTACCCGTTCCCTGAAGCAAGACAACTATTTTGTTTTAGAGACAGAGGCGCAGGGCTTCCCCTGTTGGGTACCGTATGACGGACAGCTTCGTCTTCAGGCGTACAGTCATGTAGCATCCGGAGCCAATATGGTGGAATACTGGCATTGGCATTCCATCCACAATTCTTTTGAGACCTACTGGAAAGGACTGCTGAGTCATGACTTCAAGGAAAATGATACCTATCGTGCAGCAAAAGTGATCGGAAATGAATTTGCCCGGATCGGCAGCCATCTGGTGAATCTGAAAAAGAAAAATAAGGTGGCAATGCTGGTAAGCAATGAAGCCCTGACGGCGCTGGACTGGTTCCCGATCGACAGTACAGGAGGGTTCAGCGGTGAGGTGAAATATAATGATGTGGTTCGTTATGTGTATGACCAGCTGTACCGGCTGAATGTAGAATGTGATTTCCTGTGGCCGGAATCGGGAAATCTGGAAGACTATGATCTTCTGGTGGTACCTGCTCTGTATGCAGCACCGGAGGAATTGCTGACCCGGATTGACAGATATGTGAAAAACGGTGGTCATTTGTTTACCACTTTTAAAACAGCGTTTGCCAACGAAAATGTAAAAGTATATGCGGACTGTCAGCCTCATGGAATAGACAAGTGTCTCGGCATTTCCTACAGCCATTTCACGTTTCCGAAAAATGTGAAGCTTACATCGGATCGTTATCACTGTAGGGAAAACGAACTGAAGATATTCATGGAACTGCTCAATCCGGATACTGCTGAAGTTCTGGCGTCTTATGATCATTACAATTGGAAACGATATGCGGCGGTTACCAGAAATCATTATGGTGAAGGAAGCGCCACTTACCTGGGATGCTGGACAAGCGCCACTATGTTGAGAGAAATACTCGCAGATGTGCTGAAAGAAGCAGGATTATGGACGGAGGATCAGGAAGTAGAATTTCCTGTAATCATCAAAAAAGGTGTGAATGATTTTGGAAAAGAAGTGGTTTATTATCTGAATTATTCACCGGAAGTTCAGTCTGTAAAATATACAGGTAACAATGGTATAGAGCTTTTGACGGAAGAAAAGATAAGCACAGGGGAGATGCTGGAAATTCAACCTTGGAATCTGAATATCATTGAGAGATAAGGAGGTAGCGGGAAATGGTAGCACTTTTTCATGCGATTCATCATGTGGCGATTATTGCATCTGATTACGAAAAATCCAGACATTTCTATGTGGATCTTCTGGGATTTGAAATTGTGAGAGAAAATTACAGAGAGAGCAGAGGAGATTACAAGCTGGATCTGAAACTGGGGGACTGCGAACTGGAACTTTTCGGGATACCGGGGAGCCCTGCACGCCCCAATTATCCCGAGGCCTGCGGTCTTCGTCATTTGGCATTCCGGGTAGAGTGTATCGAAGATACGATTGCACAACTGAATGCTGTGGGAATCGAAACAGAACCCGTACGGTGGGATGATTATACCCATAAGAAGATGACATTCTTTAAAGATCCCGATGGACTGCCGCTGGAACTGCATGAGTAGTAGATGAGTATTTTGAGATTAATGAAAAAAACAACTTCCCATATCAATAAGGTTTATAACCTGTTTTGATGTGGGAAGTTTTGATCAGTTAAATGAACATGGTAATATCTCACTGCCGGATATAGATTCCCTGTGATTCTATAAAATCATCCAGATCCTGCAGTGCATCCTGTGCCCATGTCTCGGACAAAACGTGTTCACCGGTGGATTCGGGAGTATCAGATGTCTGGCTTTTCTGCTCTTCTGAAACGGGAATTGTAGTCTTTTTTTCTTCCATATACATACCTCCTGTGCATAAATAAAAAGAAGCCCACTACGACACGGTGGACTTCGTTGTCTCTAACTAAATTATAATAAAAAATGAAAAACAGGTCAAGGAAAAGTATATGTTTAAACAGGGTTGTTTCATGAAGCATCCCAAAATTATCATTTATCTTGAACCTGTAGTCAGTCCGTCCGAAATCCGGTCTGGGTGACCTCCCTGACATTTT
>SFGF01000102.1 GCA_004556655.1 Lachnospiraceae bacterium
CGGAAAAACTGGTATATCGCCAGCCGTTCCCGGGTCCAGGCCTTGGAATCCGTATCATCGGTGAAGTTACCGCTGAGAAAGTAAAAATCGTGCAGGATGCAGATGCCATTTATCGTGAAGAGATGGACGCTGCAGGCATGAACAAGACCGTAGGCCAGTACTTCGCAGCACTTACCAATATGCGAAGCGTCGGGGTTATGGGAGATGAAAGAACTTATGACTATGCGGTGGCATTGAGGGCTGTGAATACAATTGACTTTATGACAGCTGAAGCAGCTGAAGTTCCATATGCAGTACTGCAGAAAGTTATGAGCAGGATTATCAATGAAGTAAAAGGCGTGAACAGGGTAATGTATGACCTGACCAGTAAACCGCCGGGGACGATTGAGTTTGAATAGGATTTTGCAAAAATAGACCCAGTATTTATGCGGGTTCCAAGCAAATTTCGTTATTTTTTGGCAACGGATTGGCAACGTTCCTGCAATATCCGTTGAATAAAATTATATTTCTATAACATAAAAACCTTACTGATGAACTGTTTCCAAAATTGGAAAGAGCAGTCAGTAAGGTTTTTTCTTTTTGCATTTCTTTATTGATTCTCTTTTTTCAGTGCCTTGATGAGTTCGTAAGAGAGTTCCTGAGACGGAATCTTTGCCCGAATCTCGGAGGTGTCCAGTTCCGGATAGTTATATCGCCAGTTATCGTATCCTTCCTGGCTGATCTCTCCGGATTTCAGTTTTCCAGCCATTTGCTGCCATGCATGAAAAGGTTCGAACAGATGCTGATATTCTTTGTGCTCCCGGTCAAGGCGGAGACAGAGTTCTCCGTCAATTTCTCCAATCTTGATGCCATACATATCTTCCAGTGCAAAGAGGGTGTGCATGAGACCAAGATAGGAGTCAATGTTCGGGACATTGATGGCTCTGGTGCTTACACCGAAGATCTGTGCCATCTCTTTGACCAGATCAGCTTTAGGGGTTCTTGCTTCTGTCTCGTACTGCGCCACACGGACATCCGAAGTCTTTCCAAGGAAGCCAAGAAGTTCTCCAAGCTCCTTCTGTTTCATACCTTTTCTGTTTCTGAAAAATTTAATACGTTTTCCAAATGCCATAGGGATCTCTCCTTTTTCCTGAAATCTTTTATTCGTTTTTGAATATAAGTTCCTACCGTTTTGCAATGAATAGGAACTGGTGGTTAACGATATTTGTTTAAATCAGTATAGCATATGGAAAAATAAGACGCAAGAAAAACTTAAACAAAAAAATTTAATTACTGATGTTCAAACCGCTTGACTTAACGGAAAATAGTTAATATAATACAATCAAAACCTAACTAAATAGCGTTAAGTTTAAGAAAATTTGAAAATGAGGTTGTATAAGGGGCCTTGAAAGTTTGGATAAGTAGAGGGGTTTTTCCTCGAAGATGATGCGGAAGGAGGTGAATGGAATGTCTGAATTAAAGAATGGATTTCTGACTGCAGAAGAGGTAATGGATATTTTACAGGTCAAGCAGTCAAAGGCATACCAGATTATCCGCCAGCTGAATAAAGAACTCAGCGGAATGGGACTGATCACAGTGCCGGGGCGTGTGGATGCCAATTATTTCAAGAAAAAGTTGTTTTATGAAGAAAAATAGGAGGTACTTAAGATGGCTGTATATCAGGAAAAAGGCAAAGGTACATGGAGAGTGGTGTTCCGGTACACCGATTTTACCGGGGAAAGAAAGCAGACGCAGAAACGTGGATTCAAGACCAAACGGGAAGCGACTGCATGGGAACATGAAATGATGCTCCGAAAAGGAAATAAGCTGGACATGACGTTTGAGAGCTTTTATGAGATTTATTCCGAGTATAAACGTCAGAGGGTGAAGGAAAGTACATTTGAGACGAAAAGCCACATTGTGCGGACAAAAATCCTTCCTTACTTTGGTAAGCGGAAAATTAATGAAATCACAGTGGCAGATGTGATTGCCTGGCAGAATGAGATGATGGCATACCGGGATGAAAAGGGTAAACCTTATTCTGTGGATTATCTGAAAACGATTCAGGCACAGCTTACAGCAATTTTCAATCATGCAGTGAATTATTATAATCTGCCCTGCAATCCGGCAAGACAGGCAGGAAGTATGGGAAAAGAGGTTCCGAAGGAAATGAAGTTCTGGACAAAGGAACAGTATCTGAAATTTGCCGAAGCAATGATGGATAAGCCCAGATCCTATTATGCCTTTGAGATGCTTTATTGGACCGGAATCCGGGAAGGAGATGATGATGATAAAATAAGACTAAATCAACGGAAACCCAGTAAATACAAGGGGTTGAGGCGATTTGGTCCTGAAAAAAACTTGCAACGAATCAACAAATTTATGAAGGAAAGGCCTATCTTTTATAAAAACCTTATTCAGATGAAAGAAAATTTCCGCTTTTATCTGAGATGCTTTTACTGTATCACGAAAGTGGTGATATTACAATTTAATAGTGAAAACAGGACCGAATTAGCTCGTAATGGATGAAAATCTGTTTAGCTGATTCGGTCATTTTTATTGATTGAAAGGTGATGAAAAAATGGCTAGAATTATTTCTATTGTAAACCAAAAAGGGGGAACTGGAAAGTCCGCATGTACAGCTAATTTAGCTGTAGGATTAGCACAAAAGAATAAGAAAGTGTTAATCGTTGATGCCGATCCACAGTCTGATGTATCCGCAGGATTTGGATATCGTGATTGTGATGACAGTAATGAAACACTTACAGCTCTTATGGATGCAGTAATGAAAGATGAAGATATTCCTTCCGACTGTTATATCAGACATCAGGCAGAGGGAATAGACATTATCTGTTCTAATATTGGACTGGCAGGTACGGAAGTCCAGTTGGTAAATGCAATGAGCAGGGAATATGTATTGAAACAGATTTTATATGGTATCAAGGATCAATATGATGCAGTCATCATAGATTGTATGCCATCATTGGGAATGATTACGATCAATGCGCTGGCTGCATCGGATGAAGTCCTCATTCCGGTTGAAGCGTCCTACCTACCAATCAAAGGATTGCAGCAACTGTTAAAAACAATCGGCAAGGTCCGCAAGCAGATCAATCCGAAGCTACAAGTAGGAGGTATTTTGTTTACGATGGTCGATGCTCATACGAATGATGCCAGAAATAATATGGAGCTTCTCAGAAATGCATATGGAAGTCAAATCCATATCTTTGATAATTATATTCCATTTTCTGTAAGAATGAAAGAAGCAGTCAGAGAAGGACAGAGTATTTTCTCTTATGATCCTAAAGGCAAAGCTACAGAGGCTTATCGGAGAGTGACGGAGGAGGTGCTAGAAGATGCCATCTAAAAAAAGAGCAACTCCCGTTTCCTTACAGCCGCTTGATGCATTGTTTGGAACAAACGAAGAGTCAATCAATGGAATTAGTGAGATAGCAATCGGAAGTCTTCATCCATTTCCGAATCATCCATTTCAAGTAAGAGATGATAAGAAAATGGAAGAATTATCAGAAAGTATTATACAATACGGCGTATTGGTTCCTGGCATTGTGCGGTTGAGAGAGTCTGGGGGTTATGAGTTGGTAGCAGGTCATCGGCGAAAACGAGCATGTGAACTTGCAGGATTAGAGAAAATGCCGGTTATCATCAAAGATCTTACGGATGATGAAGCAACGGTGATTATGGTAGATTCCAATATTCAAAGAGAAGAACTCTTAATCAGTGAAAAAGCTTTTGCTTATAAAATGAAATATGAGGCATTGAAACGACAGGGTAAGAGATCCGATTTAACTTCTTGCCAAGTTGGCAAGAAGTTGGCGGCAGAGGAAGTCAGTCAGAATACTGAAGATAGTTCCAGACAAATATTAAGATATATTCATTTGACATTGTTACTTCCCGAACTGTTGGAAATGGCAGATGATAAGAAACTTCCTTTTAACACTGCTGTTGAAATTTCATATTTGAGAAATGAAGAACAACAGGTGTTACTTCAGTATATGAGTAATCACAATATGGTACCGTCCATGAAGCAGGCAAAGGAATTGAAACAGATTTCAAAAGAACAGATGTTGACGTATTCAGAGATTGACCAGATTTGCATGAATGAAAGTATTGAAAAAGTTCAAGTGCAGATTCCGGCGAAAAAGTTGAAACAATATTTTCCAGAGACATATACAAAGACTCAGATGGAAGAAATTATATTTATGCTTCTGGCATCGTGGGCAGAAAGAGAGGGTAAAGAATGAGCAATGAAGATATGGCAAGTAGAATACAAGTCTATCTGAAAAAGATAGAAAAGATACGTGTTAAACGGATAAAAAGAGAGAAGTTTAAACATTTGTTGAAAACATTAGGATTATCAGCAGGAAGGAAGTGAAAGTATGGCTTTAAAAATTGTACGAAGATATGATGCGAACGGAAGGGAGCTTACGGAGAAAGATCTGGAAACCTTTCGATTGGATTCTCCTGTGGTTAGAGAAATACTGGCAAACCTTAATCGGGAGGTGGCGGAAGGAATCAGACAGAGGGAGAAAAAAGATGACGATTGAAGATGTAATTAAAAAATCGATTCTGCCACTGGCATTTATGGTATTCTGGTTTTGGATGACAAAAACAATTATGAAGGTCAGTGGACAGACGGATTGGTTCTGGTGGATATTTCTTTCCGGACTTCCATTTGGAATACATAAAATGCGGTTGATTCTGATTCCGAGAGGAATGGATACCACAGCAACACTTGGAATGGCTGCATTAAGTGTCATCATTGGAGCCTTGATTGGAAGTATCATGATTCCAGTGTATGTAATCCGTGCGGTATACGTTTTCTTACGATATATCATCGGAAAATAATTGAATATTTGATAAGAGGCAGGTTTGCGAAAATGAAATCGTAAGCTTGCCTCTTTTTTTGTACCCAAAATCAGGCAATTCAGGGGAAATCCCTTTTGCAAATATATATACTTGGAGGATTTTTAAGATGAGAGAGCGAATTGAAAGTAAGCATGTAACAAAAGAAATCAAAAGTCAGATGCCAGTGATTCCGGTGGAAATTGTTAAAGAAAGAGGCTGTACGTTCTGCCCGTATTATCTGGGCAATTATGAGAAACAGCCACGCTGTATGATGAAAATCTGTGCCTGGGATGATGAAAATGAACGTTTTCATCCAGTTCTTCGTGGACTGATTCCATTTTACAAAGAGAAGATGGAAAAAGCAGAAGAGAAGTTCCTGGCAATGAAAAAGATTTACACAACGCTGTTAGGAATGTTTGCTGATGAAATGAAGCAGGAAGAGTTGGAAAAAGATGAATGTTACGGATGTGCCTATGGAAAATGTGGACCATGTATCGGTATCTGTTACAAATCAATGAAAGCATAGGAGGGTTAAGCCAATGAATACAACAGTTATTTCCGGGCGATTGGTAAGAAATCCCGGATACAACGAAGTGGAGAATGAAAAAGGACTTCATAAGATTGCCAAGTTTGTTCTGGCAGTCAGAAGAAATTATTCCGATGAAGTCAGTTTCATTCCGGTAAAGGCTTTTGCAAAGAAAGCAGAATTTGCCAGAGACTATCTGATGCAGGGCACGAAGGTCATGGTGGAAGGCGAGATTGTCACAGGTAATTATGAAGATAAGGATACCGGGAAAAAGATCTATACCACCGAAGTGTATGCAAACCGGATTGAATTCGCAGGTGCAAAAATGGTTGACAGACCACCGTTTCCAGAAGATGCGGAAGGGTTCTTAGAAATCCCAGAGGGCATGGAAGAAGAAATGCCGTTTAGATAGAGGAGGATAAAAGATGGTTTCAGTAGATCAGGCGTATATGGTAGGGCATATGAAAAATGCCGATGGAAGTATCAATAACAAAAATGTAGTGCTGTCAGCAGCATGTGAAGCAGCGGAACTGTTCCAGTGCATGATGTCAGTAAATCAGAAACTGGAGGACTGGCAGAGATTTAACCACACCTTGGAGCTGCATCTTAGAAGTGTGGAATGTGAGAAAATCCATGATATCTGTCAGGCAGTATATGGAATGAAACATCCGTCCGATGAACTGGAAGGATTGTATCTGGCAAGAGAGGATGAACAGATATGCCTGCTGTACTATCAGGTATTTGTAGGGATGCTGGAAATCAATATTAATTCAGCCGAAGTGCTGTACAAACAGAAGGAGGAAACAATCAATGAGTAAGATGGAGTATATGCCGGTAGATTGTCTGCAGGTGCCGAAGGTGCTGTTCCAGATGGAAAAATACAAAAATCTGTCAAATACGGCAAAGATTTTATACAGCTTATTTCTGGATCGTTTGAAATTTGCGGTGCAGAATGGTTGGGTAGATCATAACGGGGATCTGTTTGTTATCTATCCCAAAAGTGAAATGAGGAAAAACTTGAATACGACTCGGTATGGAGTAGATCAGGCAGTACAGGAACTGGTTTAGGTTGCTAATCTGGTGCGTATCATTCCAAACAATGGAAAGGCGAACCACTTTTATATCAATGATATTTATGAAAATGAGATGGAGGAAGAATCAATGATGACATTAGATACTATTATGGCAAATATGCCGCTGGCTGAAAGAGAAATTATTATGGATAAGATGGTGAAAGCATCCAGAGATATTTTGGAAACTATTGCGGATATGGGATATATTGATCAATATGAAACGTCTTTAACTGCAATGGAAAAGCGAGGATACCAGGATGAGCTTGGAGAGATGGATATTGATCAAATTGAGGCTGATGGATATGAGTTTGGCATGGATCTTGCATTTGGAATTCTGGAGGAAAATGAAAATAATCCTGCTCGTGTGTTAGATATTCAGAAATATGTGAACAGACAGTATGAAAGCTGTTCAAAAAAGAAGTTTATGAAGGTTCTGGAAACCCTCGTTCATGCGATGGGGAATGATGAAGGTTTTATTGGTGATATGTATGCTTGTAACAAGAAGGCCAGAAATTATTATTTGGACGAAATGATTCAATCATTCAATTTTGTATTTGATGAGATGTGCCATGGTACAGGCAGTGCAACAAATTGTGATTTTGATGTAGAAGAGTAGGAAAATATTATTATGGCAGATTTTGAATATTTCAGAGCAGAAGAATCTGACCAGTTTTCTTTTTTCCGGATACCAAAAGCTCTGTTCACAGAAAAAGAGTTTGCAAGCCTGTCCACAGACGCAAAGCTCCTTTACGGAATTCTGCTTGATCGAATCAGCCTGTCTAAGAAAAATGGCTGGATTGACAGTGATGGTTATGTCTATATCATTTACACGATCGCAGAATTGCAGGAGTTGTTGCGAATGTCGCATACGACAGTGACAAAGCTTCTATATGAGCTGGATAGTGTGCATGGGATTGGATTGATCGAGCGCTATCGGCAGGGGAATAATCGTCCCTCTGTCATATATGTGAAAAATTTTGTAAAACGGAGCAGAGGAAAGCCAGTAAGATACTTTGCTTCTGGAACGCCAGAAACTGGAAATCCAGACTGCAAGGAATTGGAAATCCGGATTGCAAGAAACTGGAAGTCCGGAACGCAAAAAAATAGAAGTCCGGACTGCAAGAATCTGGATGGAAGTAATACTAAGATAAATAAGACTGAAAAGAATCATACTGATAAGAGTAAGAGCAATACTCCCGCTTTGGAAGAAAAATTCAGTCAGTATGGTAGATTTAAAAATGTTGTTCTGTCGGAAGCTGAACTGCAGGAGTTGATGACGCTATTTCCATGGAATTACCAGAAACGGATTGATCATCTTTCTGTTTATATGAAATCCAGTGGAAAAGAGTATCAGAACCATTTTGCAACAATCTGTCTTTGGGCAGAAAGGGATGGAACCAGGATAGGAATGGATAAATATGAATTTCAGGAAGGAGAAAGCCTGTGATGGAAAACAAAGTAACAGCAGATTATCTGGACGAAGAGGGGTGTCTTCATTGTGGCACCTGTGGAAAAAGAAAACAGATGAAAGTCAGTCTGATGGGATTTGAGCATGTAGTGTCCTGTTTGTGCGAATGCGAGGTAAAAGCCAGGCAGGAACTGGATGAGAAGATGCAGTGGGAAGAAGCACAGCGGCAGCTTTATCAGAGAAAATCCGTCGGACTTCGGGAAAGAAGATTCTGGGAATGGAAATTTGAAAATGACAATGGAAGCAACCAGAAGATACTAATCGCCAGGCAGTATGTAGAAAACTGGACAGATATGAAGAGAAAAAATGTAGGATTGCTTTTGATGGGACGGGTTGGAACCGGGAAGAGCTTTTTTGCAGGCTGTATTGCAAATGCACTTTTGGAACAGGGAGAACGTGTCATGATGACAAATTTTTCCAGAATCTTAAATGAAATGACCAGCTATCAGGCAGATAAGAACCAGATTATACAAAATCTTGTGGATTATCCGCTGCTGATTATTGATGACTTGGGAATAGAACGAAATTCCGAGTTTGCTTTGGAGCAGGTCTATAATGTGATAGACAGCCGCTATTGTAAAATGCTTCCGCTGATCATAACAACGAATCTGGGACTGAATGAAATGAAATCCACAGATTTGGATACTGCCCATCAGCGCATTTACAGTAGAATACTTGAAATGTGTGTTCCCATCTATTGTGGTGGAGAAGATAAGAGAAAAGAAGAAGGGACAGAAAAACTCGTACAGGTGCAGAACCTGATTACCGGTTAATCTGTCTTTTTTCATTAAAGGGGGTGGTTGCCATGATTACAGATCTGGACAGCAGTTGAATCGCTGAAAGGAGGGAAAATCATGCAGGAAGAGGTAACTCAGAAAACGGTCACGTTCTGTATTCGGGCTACTAAGATTACGGCAGACCTGTTGAAAAAGGTTCTTGTTGCGTATCTGCGTCATCAGAAGCAGAAATCAGTAGAGAAGAAAGCACAGAAAAATCAGCCGAAACAGGGAAAGGTCACGGTAAAAGAGCTGGCAAAACAAAATGCCGGGATGGTCAATATCGAGATCACAAATAAGAATATCAAGTCCTTT
>SFGF01000103.1 GCA_004556655.1 Lachnospiraceae bacterium
TCATAAAGCTGCCACTCTATATCTTTTCAAAAGTTGGGCAGATTGGTACTTTGATAGACTATATTCATTTTGAAATTACAGTTTGCGGAAACTCAAGTATGATGATATCATGAATCAAATCGGGAAAACATTACAGGATGATTTTTTTGTTATTCCCAGCAGCGTACATGAAGTTCTGTTATTAAAAGCTTCTAATACTGACTGCATGGATTTAAATGAAATCATCCGGGAAGTCAATGAGACAACGGTCATCCCAGAAGAAATTCTTTCAGACCATGCTTACTTTTATTCTCGGGATCGTAAGGAACTTCTGTGTGCTTAACCAAAAATGCCATAAAATAACACCGAGCCGCCTGATTAAATTCAGACGGCTCCTTTTACGTTAAAAATAAACTCTGTTGTTCATAGTCCTGCCTTCGTACCAACTGTGGCGGCTTTTTATGCAGTGCAAATTCAAAAAACGTATCTTCATATACCCAATCTTCCAATTCGGATCTTTCCAGAATCAACGGCATCCGATGATGTACAGGACTGACCGATTCATTTGCCTGGGTAGTTAAGATAATGAAATGATCTTCATCTTGAAAGCGATTGTAAAATCCTGCCATGAATAAGGCCGGCTGATCTTCTCTCAGGAAAGTAACTTTATTCTTACCCGGATCCCATTCATAAAACTGCTTTGCTGGAATGATACAGCGTCTGTGCATCACACTATCCCGGAACGACTTTCTTTCCAGAGCAGTTTCTGCTCTTGCATTGATCAACAGCCCTTTTTTCTGATATTGCGGAAAGCCCCATGACATTTCTTCTGCCAGAAGATGTGGTTTCCTTCCGGTGATCACAGTTGCAGACTGAGAGGGATAAATATCACCCCTGCGCTCTCTTCTCATTTTCTCATCCACCTCTCGGACCACTTTTTCTATTTCTCTGGCTGTATCATCATCCACATAATATCGTCCACACATTATTTTTCTTCCTTTTTTTCAACTGTTACATATTTTTGATTTCTACTTGATGGACGATTCGGAATTGTCATTTGAAGCTCTCCTGCTTCACACAACGGCTTCAAGTATCTTTTTGCAAAGCTTTTGACATCCTTATATCCCATGTATACTGTGATTTCTTTTTTGCTTCTCGGTACTTTACAATATTCTAAAATCCTGTTCTGCAGACTATCCTGGTGCTTATCTTGGGTGTTATCCTGGTGCTTATCTTGGGTGCTTGTATTTCTTCTATAGAAAATCACCGCAAAACCATATGCCTGCTGTTCAAATTCCACTCTACATCCTGCCGCTTTACAAGCAGTATAAATACGCTTCAATCCTGTTGCAAAACTTTCCATATCTTTTGAGTAATATAACGTTCTTGTAATCAGTGGATTTCTTCTGACTGGTCTTTCATTTCCTTCAATAAATTTCTCTGGTGAAACTCCAGTCGGAAATGCACCTGGATTATAAATCTCAATTCGATCTTTAAATATTGCCACCTCATTACTCTGCCCAGAATCAAATAATTTATGTCCAAAAGAATTAATAATTGCCTCACGAATCGCATCCAATGGTATTTCAGGAATTTCCTTTCTTGACAATCCACTTCCGATTTCAACACGCCAATCCATTGCATCAATGATATACTGCTCTGCCTTTTTTGAAAGTTCCATAATGGAACCTGTAAACCTGCGGATATCCGTAAATGTCAACCTCTCATTTGTTGCAAATTTTGCCATCTGAAGTTCATTAATACCACAATTACAAAATAATGCTGCTCCTGCATTTAATAAGTGATCACCCTGTATCAGTTCTAACTTATTCAATACTGTTTTTACATCTGTCTCCTCAAAACTGATTCTTCCTGCATCTTTTGCTTTTTGCAGATAAGAATCAAAAGCATTTTTATCTATATCCTGAAGAGTATATTCAGAAACCTGTCTTTCCCACGAATATTTTACATTATCCCGTTTGCGTATCATTTCATCATAAATATCCTGTTCCATAATCAGATCTTCATCTGCAACTCGGATACGTGGAATACTATACGCAAGATATGGCTGACGATTTCCCTCAAAATCAACTTGAATACATTCCCTTTCTCCGATGCGAACAGCCTTAATCTCCGGATAAATAGCAGGCGTAATGTGATTTCCAATTGCCTGGCTTACCTTTCTCAACGACTCATCCGTTATTACCTGTCCAATTACAGTACCATCATTTTTCACACCAAAGTACAGAACACCTTTTTTATGCTTGTTGAGAATTGCAGCTATAGATATCATTGCTTCTTTCATCTCGCCAGTACTTTTCTTGTATTCTATTGTCTCAGTTTCCGGACCGATATTTACCAGACTCATTTTTCTTATCACCTTCATATTATTATATCCTCTATTTTATCCGATTTATATTTCATTATCAATCTTATTTTAACGCCATAAACCATCACAATAAATCGTCTGCTCTCATTCCACACATTCAAAAAGGCCACCCATGACAGGGCAGCCAGTTCCTGGACCTCTTGATCCGATAGCGGTATTCTCTTATTCAGTAGCTTGTTTCCACATGATTTTCTGTAATTATTGTAGTACATTCACATTTTCCTCCGCTCGTTTCAACGGTTTCAAAAGAGACTCTGCATTACTGATAAACGGTTCCTTTGTTCGTTCCGCTATATAGATTTCCCATAATTTTTTATGTATCTCCCTTACAGTAATTCCATTGCACTGATTCTCTAACATCTTCAGGAATGGAAAAATCATTGTTTTTTGAATATCCTTTCCTTCAAGTACATGTTGTTCTTCCTGTCCGTACACCTCATATAGACATTCCAATATAATATTCATATCTGTCACAAACTTTATCATTGGTTTTTCATACTTCCTTTTCTGCACGGCTGCCATCTGAAACTCCTTTCACATCCGGACGGTTAATCCATCAAGCCTTTTCAGCGGCAGTCCCACCAGATACCAGTCTTCATCCATTTCAATCCGGACCGGCACCCAGACATCATTAATTTTCACTTCAAAACATTCTCCACAATGCAAACCGCCATAATAGGATTCCATTCCAAATCGGATATCATAACGTCCACTTTCCTTGTCATAAAAAAGATTACCTTCTCGTTTCTCGCTCATTCTATTATTCCTCCTGAAAAATTATCTTTTATACTTAGTAATAGTGACGTTAATCTGGTGATTGCAAAATCTCAGGATGTTTTTCTAAATATTTTTTTCGATAGCGATAAAACGTCGTGTGGGATAATCCCAATTCTTTGCGAAGCTCTGTTGGTGTGATCTCTCCGGCAATTACTTTTGAAAATGCTGCATCAAATTCATCTTCCTCGATTGCTGCAGGTCTTCCATAATCATCCCATTCCCCACGGAGCTTCTTCATTTCAATGCCTTCTCTCTGACGCTTTTCTTTTTTCTCAATTTCTGCCTGTGCCATAGAAGCATAAAGTTCCAGCATCATATTATTGATGGTTTCCATCATAAGACACGCCAGGGTATTATCCATTTTTGACATATCCATCAATGTAGTCGGCAGCTCCAGTACCATCAGCCGCACGCCCATTCCCTGCAGTCGTCGGATCTGTTCCATGGTATCTTTCTTACTCCTGCCCAATCGATCCAATTCCGTAATAATCAAAATATCTCCTGACCGCAGAACATCTTCTACCAGAACAGTGTATCTTGGTCTGTTGAAATTCTTCCCTGTCTGCTGATCCGTAAAGATATTTTTCAGTTCCATTTCGTGTTCCTTACAGTATTGCTGTATCTCCTGAATTCCCCTGTCAAGATGCTGCTCCCTGGTGCTGGTTCTGTGATAACCATATATAGCCATTTTGCGCTCTCCCTTCTGCGAATGTTCCAAAATGTAGGCATTTCTTCTGGAATATTCCAAAAGGATTTATCCATACATTTCGGTACATAATTCACGTCTCTTTTTCCATATTCCAAATTGTACACTTTTTGAAATATGCTCTACTTACTCTGTACGTAGCAAAACAGCGAAACGCAACCCACAGAAAAAGAAATATCCCAGAAGATTTTCTCCTCTGGGATTATGCTTATGTAACCAACTTATATCCTCGGTTTACAACCGTCTGAATTATCTCCGGACAATTCAGTTTCTTTCTGATCTGACAAATTATATTATATACAACATGTTCACAATTCAGCATATCCTCTTTCCAAACAGCCTGATATATTTGTTCTGTTGACAATACCCATCCTGGATGTTTTGCAAGAAGAAGGAGAACATCAAATTCTTTCGGATAGAGAAAAATTTCTTTTCCTGATAATCTGACAACATAACACTGAGGATCAATTTGTAAATCTCCTTGTTGAATCATAGGCACTCGTTCTATATTTATTCCAACTTTCATACACCCCCTAGTAACTTTTATTTTAGAGATAAATGGTATCAAACAGCATATTATTTCAATCTCAATCCATAGTTATTGTCAGAAAACATATCTTTTAATTCAATGCTACTCCAAGTTCTTTGCATGCACTCAGGCCTTCTTCATCCGGAGTTTCATTACATATCACACTGTCGCATACAAGTTCGGCTCCTGCACTTCTACATGTTTCCTCCCAGTTACGCATCCATTCACCGTCACCCCATCCATAGGAACCGAAGAGTGCAATCTTTTTCCCTGACAGCTTCGTTTCGCAGGCATCAAACAACGGCTGAAACTCATCCTCCTCAAGTACTTCTGCTCCCATTGCCGGGCAGCCAAATGCAACTGCATCATAAGAATCCATCATAGATGCATCAAATTCTGAAACCTGAAATAAGGCTGCATCTGCCCCTTTTTCCTTTGCACCCTCCAGAACTGCTGAAGCCATCTGCTCTGTATTTCCAGTTCCACTCCAATAAACTACTGCTATTTTACTCATTTTTTTACCAACCTTTCTGTTTTCTATATCAAACAGCTACTGTGAGCTGTTCAATGCTTTTTCCATTTGCCCATTGAGTGCAATATACACTTGTACATTTTCTATACCGTTCAAACTGCTTTTTCGCATCTTGCTCATTACCATATACTTTCCAACATCCGATACATTTATATCCTTCAGCCCTGTTTTCAATAAATCCTTTTACATCTTCTGATGGATACCCTAAAAACAGGCCTATCTCGTGTGGAAATTCTTCCGCTTCATTTAGTCGTCTGCTCAATTGAGCAATACATTTTCCCAGATCCTCTACGGAATATCCGTATTCTTCTAAAAGATCTGAGGTCTCCTTTACAGCAAAATCCTGTTTCAGCTTACCAGGTCTGTAAATATAAAGAAGAACTCTTTCTTCTGATAGGCGTAAAGGAATAATACGAACTCCTTTTGGCACAAGCCTGCGATTCAAAGAACGCAGGGTATCCAATAATTCTTTCTTGCCCGAGTAAGGGCAATTAAAAAGATTACCCGTTTTCAATCCGGCAAGTGTAGGGGAACCATGGCGAATAATCATTTCATCGGACATACCATTTCCTCCTGTTTTGCGTTTTCTTCCAATATATTTTTCAATGCCGACATGGAACTTGTATGTGATCGTACAACCTTTACATCCTGTCCTTTCGTCTCAGATAATGCATTACGCACCATTTTATGAGATACTGTACCTGTAAAAAGTACAAGCAGATCCGGATTGCCGATTCCTTTCAGGCTGCTGTTCTGCTTTGGATATACCTTTGCATCACATCGATATTCCCGACACAAGTTCTTATACTGACGCACCATACATTCATTTCCACCAATAATTACTACGCTCATAAGCATTCCTCCTTTCATTAGCTTCGACTAACCGACTATTTTAAATAAAACGCCTTCCAAGGCGTACTCATTTCCTTTCATCTCCTTTTTGGGTTAGTTTTTTCTAACTATCTGTATGATATCCAATTTTCTTTGTATCGTCAACGATTTTTGTTTATATTGAAAAATCTTATCTTCTAGAAAAAAGCAGATTGCTTTACTGCCAACAATCCACTTTTCTCTCCTATTCCAAATTTTTCAATGCTTCTTCCTATTCTCGCCCAATTAATTTTGCCATCAATGTCAATATTATCAACGCTTTTGTGCTATCACATTGCATAGCGGTTGAAATTCTTCCACTAAAGCAGAGGACAGGTTCGTTCAATAGATATTGCAAATGAAATGAATTTCACAAAACCAAGTGTCAGTGTTGCCATGAAGAACCTTCGAGAAAAAGGATACATAACGATGGACAGCACCGGATACATCACGCTGACCGAAGCAGGCAGACAACGTGCCGAAGATGTATTAGAACGGCATACTATACTTGCTGATTTACTAATGCATATCGGCGTAAGTAAAGAAACCGCTTTGGCTGATGCCTGTAAAGTCGAACATGATTTGAGCGAGGAAAGCTTTGAAGCAATTAAACAAGTGCTCCGTTCCTTAAAATTTTCATCCGACAACAGTTAACCTCAAGCAAAAAGGAACCCAAATTGGATTCCTCTCCGCTTGTATGTTTTGTATGTGGTATATCAAAAATAGGTTATTGTCTTATTTCACATTGAATGCACTATCACCAGGATAAACAGCATTTTCGCCAAGTTCTTCCTCAATACGAAGCAATTGATTATATTTTGCCACTCTCTCACTTCGACTGGGCGCGCCTGTTTTTATCTGGCAGGTGTTGAGTGCCACCGCTAAATCTGCAATAGTAGTGTCTTCTGTCTCTCCAGATCTGTGGGACGCAATTGCAGTATAACCGGCTTTATGTGCCATCTTAATCGCTTCCAGTGTTTCCGATACAGAACCGATTTGGTTTAATTTTATCAAAATAGAATTACCGCAACCAAGTTTTATTCCTTTTGCAAGTCGTTCCGTATTTGTAACGAATAAATCATCTCCTACAAGCTGGATTTTATCTCCCAGTTCTTTAGTTAGTAACTGCCAGCCTTCCCAATCTTCCTCATCCAGTGCGTCTTCAATGGATATAATCGGATATTTCTCCACCAATGCCTTCCAATGCGCAATCAGAGATTCCGAAGTAAACTGTGTTCCCGCTTTCGGAAGTATGTACTCTCCCTTTTTCTCTCCCTTCCACTCACTGGAAGCTGCGTCCATGGCCAATTTAAAATCTTTTCCCGGCGTATATCCCGCTCTTTCAATTGCCTTTAAAATATATTCTATTGCTTCCTCATCGCTTGAAAGATTTGGTGCAAAACCGCCTTCATCACCAACAGATGTGGCAAGCCCCTGTTCTTTTAAAAGTCCAGCTAGTGAATGGAATACCTCTGCACACCATCTTAGTGCCTCTTTGAAACTAGATGCTCCTACCGGCATGATCATAAACTCTTGTACATCTACGGTGTTCGCTGCATGGGCACCTCCATTTAAAATATTCATCATAGGAACCGGCAGTCGATTTCCTGAAACACCTCCCAAAAAGCGATATAATGGAACTCCCAGAGAAAGCGCTGCCGCTTTGGAAGTGGCAATTGACACTGCCAAAATAGCATTTGCTCCCAAGTTCGATTTGTCTTTTGTACCGTCAGCCTTTATCATAGCTTGATCAACCGAATAAATATCAGACGCATCCATTCCGATAAGTGTATTGCAGATGACTGTATTTATATTTTCTACTGCTCTTGTTACACCTTTTCCCAAATATCTCGTTTTATCTTGATCTCGAAGTTCCAACGCTTCAAATTCTCCCGTAGATGCTCCGCTAGGCGCCGTTCCCCTTCCTACGCTACCATCCTCAAGCGTTACCTCTGCTTCTACTGTAGGATTCCCTCTGGAGTCAAGTATCTCTCTTCCAATTACTTTTTTAATCTTCAAATCGCTCACGTCGATTGCTCCTTTCTTTTTCCACAGAATTCTTTGTTCGGGATATTCCTCCCGGAAGGGGAGTTAATCCTTCCGGTTAGAGCAGTCTCAGCAGCACCGCTCAATGAGGAGTCCACATGATTTACACATAGAAGTTAGTTATTTCTAACTACAAATATAATAACAATTCTATTATTTTTCGTCAACCAAAAAACAGCGTGTAAATTGAGAGTATTTCTCACTATGTCAAAAATCCTTGTATTATCAAACACATAGGACACATAAGCCATGTAACCAACTTGATAAATTGAAATTATACATTTAACTTTTGGTTAAATATCTCAGAAAAACGTACATATCCACGCACTTACAGCACAAATAAGAATATAAATAACAAAATGTATCATATGTTCCTTCTTGTTATACCCAAACATATGTGGTCCCACTATGCCTTTAACCTCTGGATAAAACACAGAGAACTGCATAAAGCAGATCACTGACAAGCTTCTCTCACCAGATCATACATAAAGCTCTTCTCTCCTAAAGTTCTTGTATTCACATGCTGCATTCCGATATATTCATACTAATCTTTTTTTAACTTTGCATCTGTTGAAACAATGACCGGAAGATTGCCCTGCCTTGCCACTTCAAAAGCTGTTTCAACCAAGGGCCGCATAAAGCCTTTACCCTGATACTCCTTCTTAACCGCAAGAAGTTCTATCTGAACGAACTGTTTTTTGTTGTCACGATAGCTCTTTTCCAGGCTTGCTCCGCCTGCCTGGAACTTCTTAATGATGTCACTAAAGTTCTTGAATCCTAAAGCACGCATCATCCTCCACATCATTTTTAGCAATGCAATGCCAGGATATGGATGCGTAGTATCTGTAAGAATAACGATTCCTTCCTTTTTATCAGATGTTGCATATATGCCACCATATTCATCTGCAGTTTTTATCATAGCGACCAGATAGTTTATAAGACTGGTTCTGTCAGGATATCCCGGGTAATATGGAACCATGCCGCTTTCCTCATCACCATAGTCGTAATATGCAAACACCTCTGCAAACTCTCTCATTTCTGCTTCTGTCAGTTTCACCTTATTAAGCATAATAACCCTTGAGTTTCCGCAAACTGTAATTTCAAAATGAATATAGTCTATCAAAGTACCAATCTGCCCAACTTTTGAAAAGATATAGAGTGGCAGCTTTATGA
>SFGF01000104.1 GCA_004556655.1 Lachnospiraceae bacterium
TACGTCTTTTTTGAGAAATAAGCCGTAGGTCTATTAAAGTTACCCTTTTATCCGAAAATCATTTCAAAATACTTCTTGACTATTTACCAAATTGCTTTCCGGACAGAAAAAAGCGCCTCCCTTAAGAAGCGCCTGTCCTAAACTCTAATTTTACCCTACAGAATGTTTTATCTGCAGGGATAATTAGCCTTATTCAATTATTTTTTTCGCCCTGTTACTGTTTTTACTGCAGTTTCAGGTCCGTTCACTGTTTACCGGAACACTTCCGGTATTTTCCCGGGAATCTCCCGGTATTTTTCAAAATCCCAAAAGGATTTTGGCAAGATACGCATTTTGTCCGACAAAACGCATCTTGTCAGGGGAAAACCCTGAGACCCCGGATATTTACTTATACTGCTAAAAAGACCAACGAATCCGCTGGTCTCTTTCTTTGCTATATTCTCTCTTTACAATATTTTTCAATTCTTTCAATTAATTCTTCTGCAGTCTTAATCTGATCTCCAGCCTCTTCTTTTGTTGCTAAATAGAAATCATCATAATCACTGGCATGGCGTATCTCTTCAGCCTCAGCAATTCTCCTTCCCAACTGGCGTGGAAATATTTCTGACTTTATGTAGCTTTTATTAAAATTAGCCAGGGCATCTTTATGACGTTTGTAAGCTTTTCCATCCAAAGCATGCACTGCTGATATCGCATGATAGATTGCATAGTACGCTCTGTTATTCGCTCCACGGTATTCTCCAACCTCGAACAATATATTTGCAGATTTTAAATCGCTTTTTGCCGTCTCAATTCGATATAAAATCAGATCCTTTTTTGTTCCCTGCTCATCATGCTGCATGATACAGCTTCACCCCTTCTTCGTTCACATTTGCATAAAAAGGATAAACATTCATCCACTTTTTAAAATGATTTTCACTTTTTGCTATCGGCTTAATATCAAGATCATATTCCATATTGAAATCATATGTTGTTTCTGATAATTGATGCCGATATTTTTTAATATCCATATCTGTCAGATCCAACAGAATCATAATGTCAATATCTGAATCTTTCGTAAAATCCCCTCTGGCGTAGGAACCGTATAATATAACAGATTTCAGGTGTGCACCGTAAATATCAATCAGACCCTTAATATATTCATCTAATAGATTTTGTAATAATGCTGGCATACTATACCTCCTTTCCAAACCTTATCTTGTATTAATATGTTACCATAAAACCAGCTTTATAACAAGCCAGCTCCCTCAGCAATGTCCACTTCACATTTCCATATGTAGACTATTTCCAATATCCAATATGTAAAATCCCATTGTTAAGAATAATTTATAAATTCTTTCTGTTTTTTTATCGTTAATGACTTCGCAATACTTTCATCTCTGTCCTTTTCTTTCTGACTTTTCCAATTATCTGATCGCATCAGTGACTTTTTGATCTTCATGAAAGCCGTTTCTATTTCATCATCATCCGCAAATATAAATGGGATAAACTTATTGAATATTACTTCTTCTGAAATTTTTTTATAGGCTATTTCTTCTCTTCTAGTCCGATTACTCCATTTAGATGCCTTCGTAACATTTGGAAGTCGAACATAATATTTATCATCAGTCACCTGACTTCGTTCTATCCCCAGACCGATTCGTTCTAACGGTGTACTTAAACGATTCGTCATTGCATCAAAATTTCTTGTTGTACGCTCAATATTTATACCACTTAATTTTTCTCGACTAAATGTATAATCACTTTCCGTTAAGCAGTAACATCCGATAGTTTGCATGAAAATTCTGCATGGAACAGTAAATATCAATGGATAAACATAATCCTGATTATAGATTGTGAATCTGATATAACTTCCATTCACATTTACAAGTTCAATATCATGATCTGAAAGATGTGATTTGAAATCTTCAAGATGATCTGCTACATATTTACTATTATACGCATATTTCAAAGTTTCTACATTAAACAACCCTTTGTTCTTTTTTACCATGCCCCATACATCAGGATTTTCTATTTTCAACCATTCTGACATTTCTCTGTCACAAATTAGTTTTTTGTCTTTATTTCTCTCATAGAATCTTTTTGCCTTCTTCTGCAACGATTTGAATTCATTTTTGAACTCAAAATACTGTTTACGTACAGTCTCTATATCCCCACCTTCCCTAATATAATTCGTCCTGATGAAATTAAGATTATATAATACTGTTTCAAAACTATCATACAATTCAGAAGATAATAATATGGGAAACTCTTTAAACCATACCTCAGCTTCTTTTATGAAATTAACATTTTTCAAATCTATTCCATCAAATTCAATTCGCCGCTTAGATCTTTTCATTTCTGTTGATTGAATCGTATGACTTCTCCGCAGAGCTCTCACATTATCAATACCCGGAAATTTATTTATACAATCTGATCCAACATTCAGTTCCTTTTCATTCAGTTTATTTTGAATATAATAAACATATTTATTTTTTCTTCCACATAATTGACAATGAATTTCTCCAGAAGCTTCATCACTGGTTCCAATCCCAACCCACTCATCTTTTATCTCATCAATTAGTATTTTCTTATTATTCAGTATGACAGCTCTGGATTTATCATCTAAAAGCTTATTAGTATGGAATTCTTCTTCACTTAGAGTGTCATAATTTGATAAAACTTGATATATATTTCCATACATATCTGTATTTTTTCCGGCTTCACTATTCTTTAACAGAATCATTTCCTCTTTTCTCATTAGTAGTTTAGAAGATTTCTTAGACATGCTTATCTCCTTTCTTACCCTATAAGAACATATGTTTGTTTTATTATATCATTTGCTTTTCATACACGTCAAGGTATGATAACTTAAATCTTCATAAACTTTTAATGAAAACATCTATTCCTCTCAATTTGACATTTCCTGCTTTATCTGCTAAGATAAGAATATAAAAAGGCACTATCGATAGACGGTTAGTCCAATTTTTTAATTACAAAAAAGTAACCGATCATTGGCGTGGGCGGTTACTTTTTTACGTTATTTATGTATGCCAGCAAGATCGATACGATGATGGAAAGTATCATCAGTATGATGGAGAGCATTTCATAATCACTCATAAGTTTGCCCTCCTTTCCTTACGATTTCCCTTTTCAGGGATTTCTATAGTAATCAGAGGGTCCAGTCCCTCTGTCGTGTAAAAAATATCCGCCGGATATTTTTCACTTATCAGTTAAGGACTAACCGCCTACCGTTTTTCTAAATAGTGCCTGTTTCTATTCTACCAGAGAGCGCCTCCAGGTACAAGAGTTCTTTCTGCAATCTTTTATTTTATTTTCTATCTGATCTCATATGCAAATTCCCCGTTATATGTTACATGTATGATTGTTTCATCTGCTAACTGCAGGTCAAATTCTGCCGTTTGCTGACCGATATTCAGGTTTCCCGCATAGGTGGCGCAGGTATCGCCTTCCCTGCCCTGGCTGACTAAATATCCGGCAAGTGTGGTCGGAAGATCTGGTGCATCCTCCCCAAGGAATTCTGCCAGCGTTACCGGAACATCCAGTATCTGCATATCCGGATAAAGGACTTCCGGTGTTTTTGTCGGCTCCGGAGTCTGCCTGAGTGTTTCGCCTGTTTCCTCTTCCCCTTTATCTCCCACCGCCGCTTTTTCTTTCCGGATCTCCTCCAGTGTTTTATCTGCAGGTTCGATCTTAGCCTCATAAGGATGATACGTTCCAAGCAGGATCGTTCCCTCTTCATCATCCAACTGCAGATAAAATGAATGTGTATCAGTCCCGGCATCGTAACCGGTATATGACAGGACCACTGCGTTTTTTGCCTGTATCTGATGCTCTTTCCCATAGGATGTCAAAGCTTCCTGCATGACCCAGTCCCATCCTCCGAAAATACTTTTCATATACCCTTCCAGATGCAGTTGTATCTTATCCGATTCTGCCGCCTGCCGGACTGCTTCATCAATGACTGGTTCTTCTTTCTCTTCCTCCCCGGTATGTTCAGCCGTCAGTGTCTGCACCTCTTTCTCCGTTTCCTTTTGGACAGGAGATTCTTCAGCCTGTTTACGGAGTGCCATAATAATAATCACAAGGCAAATGCTCAGCACCACTGCCGCCGTCCCCATGAAAACCAACTGTTTCTTTCTTTTCCCTCTGTTTTTCTGGTTCATTTTCTATCATCTCTTTTCCTTTTATCTGTTTTACTGCGGCCTTGCATATACCCCGATATTGCTTTCCTTAAAAGGATCGCATACCACGCCCCTCTTTTTATTTGCCGCATGGACCTGTTTCCCATCCCCGATATAGATCGCCACATGGCTGATATTCTTATATCTTCCATTATTTTCATAGGAGTAAAAGATCAGATCCCCGGGCATGAGTTCTTCTCTTGTAACTCCCATCTGATGGCTTTCCAGATACTGTGCCTCTTCGGCAGCACACATGCCGGACAGGTACGTGATCCCGATCTGGGCATACAGACGGTACACCAATGAGGAGCAGTCATACACCCCTTCCCCGTCACGTTCCTGCTGGCTGTAACGGCAGCCCACTTTCGACAGGGCAAGGGATACGATATCCCCATTTCCCAAAGCACCGCTTCCCTTTTTCCAGCTCCAGTCGATCCCGCCATACCCACTGGGGGAAGTATCCGGTTCATAGATATCCAGCGTCCCATGCAAAAGGTCAAGGCAGTCCTGCTCTTCATCCTGCCACCGGGGACCGGATACACTTGCCTGCGGACGTCTCTTCTGCATCCGTCCATAGGCAAGGCGGATGATCTCTTCCGGGGTACTGTCTGCAGTGACACCTGAAAAATAAGCTGCCGCACTTGCAGCCCCGTCACGGATAGAAAAAGAAGTGACACAGGCCTTGACCGCATCCGGAGCATTTACAAAATCATAACCATATGTCTGTGTATAAAGCGTTGCTGCCGGAAGGAAATAATGGTCGTAGGTATAGATGGTCTGATCTGCCTCAAAGGTGACTTTTTTATCCTGCGCCAGCTGTTTCCAGACATTTCGAAACGCTGCATCCTCATACAGG
Organism: Lachnospiraceae bacterium; assembly: GCA_004556655.1. GTDB lineage: Bacteria > Bacillota > Clostridia > Lachnospirales > Lachnospiraceae > Oliverpabstia. Next base: position 5,041 of record SFGF01000104.1, read on the forward strand.
GACGCACCGGATTTTCCCAAAAATGGCTCAAAACAGGCATATGTATCGGGATCCTTTTCATGACAGTATGTTACAAAACTGATCAGGCTGTAAGACTTGTCAAATCCGTACTCCCCCATGCCGCCGGAACCGATACTGCCGCATTCCCCATGGGATTCGTACTTGGCTGACAGATAACAGGCAGGATCCTGCAGTGCGGTAAGGCTGCTTCCTGCACCGCCTCCAAAGATACCTGCCAGCACAGCAACGATCACGATCAGAGGAAACAAGAAGGATGCCAGAACTGAAAGGATCAGGAACAGATACAAAAGACCGCTGGTGATGATCTTTACAAATATGGTTCCCAGATGCTGAACGATCAGGAAACCGGTAAAACGGCTGAGACTTTCCGTTTCCCTGTTACTTTCCTTCTGATATACCTGTTTTGCTTCCTCGATCATCTGTTCATGGCTTTTTTCTTCCCGGGTAAGGTTATCTTTAAAAAAATCAGCGGATTTCTTTGCCGCCTTTACGGCTGTTTTTGTTGCAGAAGGGACTTTTTCTGCTACTTCAGCTGTCTTTTTAACTCCTTCCCCTGTTTTTATACTCTTCTCACCTGTGCTTTTTCCTGTCTGTGAATGACCGGAGGAACCGGTCTCCTTCTGCTTTCTGTCATACGAACGGCAATTATAGGATGCTGTATGGTTTTTTGCGGATACAGGCTCCCTGTCATGATCCTCAAAGACTGTATCCTGCATACCCAAAGCATCTGGTGATGCCCCAAAAGTACCCTGCAATAGATCGGTACGTTTTTTCCACCGATTTCCCCTGTTTTTAAAATACGCTTTTCTTCTCGGGGAGAGTCTCTCCCATTTCTTTTGTTCTACAGGATTCAGATAAGTCTCCGGTGACACCTGGCTTTTTGTCTTTTGTCTGTGAGATGTCTTTCCTTCCCGTATTTTTTGGTTACAGGTCTGCAGTTTCTGTGTGTTTCGGATAAGCCCCGTCTCTTTTTGTATCTTTAATTTCATTTCTTTTCATCCCTGTGGAAAGATGTCTGGTAGAGTTCAAAAAGAGGGCTGGACCTTAATATCCTGCTGTCACATAAGAGCACATCCTTCCCACAGACAATGACACACTGTCCCGGCACTTCCTCATTGAGTGCCTCTGATTCCGCAAAAGACAATTCTAAAATGTCCGCTACTTCCTGCCTATCCACACCACCCTGGTCAAAGAAGCATTTAAATTCACAGTTGCTCAACAGGTCTTTTACCACCGGGTTTGCCAGGGCGGCTGACATGTTCTGCAGGATCAGTGTGCAGATGCCTCCGAATTTACGGTAAGTAAGAAATGCCCGATTCAGCTGCTCAGCAGAACTTTCCTTACGGCATACGATCTGACCCTCATCCACGATAAAACGGGTAGCTCTCTGATACTTCTGGTTATAATTGATCCTCTGGGACAGAAGATGCATGACCACCAGCATCACCGGCTCCCACATTTCCTCTGAGATATTCTTCATACCAAATGCCACAAAGCGGTTCCTGATATCAAGATTGGATCTTTTGGCAAACAGATCAAACGTACCAAAGCAGTAGGCTTCCAGCGGCTTATAGATCTCCCTCACCTCTTTTTCATCCCCGGGGTTTTCCGTTCCGTATACGGTAAGCAGATGATAGAAATCCGTAAGGACCGGCTGACGCAGCTTTCTGCCAGAAAAGACTTCCTGATACAGTTTCATGATGCAGCCGGTGATGATCGACTTATGGATCCCGTTCGGTGACATGCCTTTCATGATGGAATAACAGAATGCCTCCGCAAAAGATACCTGTTCTGCCACAAACATATCTTTTTGTACCACATCTGTGCTGTACCAGACTTCTTCAGGAATCTCCAGAAAATTCAGATGGATCTTTGACTGGGCGGACAGATCAAAGAACTGACCGCCCAGTACTTCTGCCAGCCCTTTCAGTTCATTCTGCGGGTCGATGGCAAAAATATCATCCCTGCTCCCGATCATGGGCTGGACGATCTCCACGGCCTTAAGGAGCATGCTCTTACCGCTTCCGGTATGCCCGAGGATAATGCCATTTCCATTCTTCAGTTTCTTCCTATCCAGTAAGATCAGATTCCGGGTCACCCGGTTCACTCCGTAATACTGCCCGCCGGGCTGTATCAGATCCTTACTGTAAAATGGCTGGAATGCTGCCAGTGAACTGGTGAGCATGCACCGCATACAGTCCACTTCCCTGGCCCCAATCGGCAGAGCCGTATGGAATGCTTTCAGCTGCCGGTGCCGGTAGGGCACAAACTGGATCCCTCCGAGCCCTTCCCCGATAAACCGGATGGATTCCATCCTGTTTAAAAGTTCTTCCTTTGTATCTGCCATCACTGTCACAAGCAGTGAAAAGAAATATCCGTTTTCATCATTATCATCCAGCTGTTCCAGATAGCCTTCAATCTCCTCTTTCTTTTTCTGTTTTTCATAGGAAATACCGGATACAAAATTTTTTGCCTTCATCCTCCTCTCCTGCTCCATATGGATGGCTCTTTCATTATTTCTGGCGGCAGCCATCAGTTTATTTCGTACAACGGCCCGGGGAATCGGTGCATGGTCCAGTGTCACCATGGAAGGGAAGGGCAGGTTTCCCAGTTCCGCCATCACTTTTCCTTCATCCAGACTGTTTGGCAGCGCAAACGCAAACAATACGGAAATATATCTCCCATCCATCATCAGATATTCTTTTTTACTGTCCAGATAGGAGGGCAGGACTTCATTCCTCCAGTTTCTTCCGAATCTTGTAAGTGTTTCCCAGTCTGGAGATGGTTCCTTCCCTTTCCGATAGATCCCTGCCAACATGCGAAGCCGTTTTTGTGCATCAAGAGGCGTGATGCTGCTTTTTACCGCTTCAAAAAGAGGAGAAAGGACCGCTTCCTGCCCCACAAAGTATGCTTTTGCTTCCTCATAAGATTTTTTCCGCACCGTAAGTACCAGATAACGGGTCTGTGAAATTTCCGGATTCCCCTTTTTTAATCCTTCACGGATCCAGTCATTGTTTCCTTTTCCAAGTTTTCCGTAAGTTCCTTCTTCCGGATAGAAAATCTCCCGGCAAAACTGTCCCATGTCACGCCCGGCATTTACGATCAATATCTTAAAATCTGTGGTGATGGAATTAAAGATCTTGCAGAGAGTCAAAAGAACGCTCTCTTTTTCTTTTTCATCCTTCAGGGTATAATTGATATCCCCCATCTGATAGATGCGGTCAAACATCCTGACTCCGTCTCCATGCTCGATTTCAAAGATCCCATCCTCCCAGATTTTATTTACGGGAAGAGTCTCCCGGACATTTCCCGGTATCTGCACTGCCCGTGCTGTCTTCTTTTTATATTTTGAAAACTCCCCATTTCCAAGGATCATGCCCATCTCTTCCTCCTTTCCTGAAGCTTTCTTCGGTGATTTCTCTTCCTTGCTTCCTCCTGCTTTTTCTCCCGTTTGTCTTTTTTCCTGTCCTCCTTTTCCACCGGGACCTCTTCGTACTCCCCTGCTTCATAAGAAAGGCAGCTGGTCTTTTTTTCCTCTAAAAGTTCTTTTCCCAGTTCGAAAAGATTCATCCCCTGATAGCGGTAAAATCCAAAGGCCAGAAACGGTGCTGCCGGGAAAAGTCCCGCATACAGCACCGCATTCAGGGGAATCTGAAAAGAATAATACATCCATCCTCCGGTCAGGACTGCCGAAAAAAAAGCCATCCCAATACATACGGTCTCCTGCATGGAAAATCCCCTCCAGCTGTCATCTTTATATTCTTTATCGAAATCTTTATTGATACTGATGTTCATGTTCCCTCCCTATTTAGTCAAGCCTTTTTTCCTTGAAAATCAAGGATTTTTTCAATATATCATCAATAAATATCTCAGAAGAAGGAGCCCTAAAATGGACATT
>SFGF01000105.1 GCA_004556655.1 Lachnospiraceae bacterium
TTCATAAGACTGCCATTCTATATCTCTCAAAAATTTGACAGATTGGCACTTTTGAAAGCTATTTGCATTTTAAAATAGCAGTTTGCGGAAACTCAAGATGGAATTCTTCGCCGCAGACACAAGTAAGCGCGAAGATGTAAAAATCACGTTCTGAGAAAGGAATTGATAATTATGGAAGAAAAGCAAATGATGACAAATAAAGAGTTGGAATCCGAGCTCCAATCATTGCGCAGCAAGGAAAAGATTTACAAGGTTCTGACTTACGGTTGCGGTGCGGCAATGATCCTGATGTTCATCGTCGGAATGATCCCAATTGGGGTGATTTTGCTTGTGGCCGTGCTGGTCAGTGGGTATCAGTTATCCAATGCCACCAGCACGCTTAAAAAGACGCTTAGCGATAATATCATCAGCAGTGTGATTAAAGAGGCGCTAGGCGATGATGTGGAATATAACCCTTGGGGCAGAATAAACCCTGGCAGCATGGTATTTCCGTTCTCTTATAACACCACGGCTGGCAGCGACCATATCAAGGCAGTCTACAATGGGCTTAACATTGAACTTGGCGACATCGAGCTAATCGATGAGCAAGAAGACACCGACGAAAACGGACACACAGAAAAGACCCAAATCACACACTTTAAGGGGCAGTGGCTTACTTGCGACTTTGGTAAGGAACTTGCGGGTGAAGTATATATCTCAGAGTGGGGCAAAAAAGATCGCAGACGTATGAAAAGCAATGTCACGATGGATAACGAACAGTTTAGCAAGCGCTTCTGTGTAAGAGCGAATAATCCGCAGGAAGCTTATTACATCCTTACACCAAACATGATGGAATATATTATCCGTATGGCGGACAAGAGCGGCGGCATTGTCTATATTTCTTTTTTACGAAACGGAAAGATGCACGTTGCGGTAAAGAGCGGGCGCGACTTCTTTGAACTTGGAAAAAGTAATGCTAATGTGGAACAACTACACCAGAAATTCTTGGATGAGTTGCGCTGGTTTACCGATATTGTCGATACGTTGCGTGTAGAAGATACTATCTATAAGAAAGCGCTAAACGAATGACGCTGGGAATGGCCGTATTGCTACTGGTAGTGGCAGCGGCAGGCATTGTGCTGGTCTTTCGGTATTTGCGAGAAAAACCGAAACTACGCATCATTTGTCTTGTACTGTTGTCTTTGATCGTGCTGGTTCTTGTTGGATATATCGGTCTGACTTTGATTTTTGTGGATGCAATCAGTCATCAGCCTCCAACGATGTAAAAACAGATGAAGGGAGATGTGATTGAGGTCTGCATTATTTTGGAACAAGGGGCAGCCTCAAATTGTGATCGGACAACAATCCAGACACAGGAATCTTTCTCCATGTGGTAACTGCCAATATATCAGGGAAGTAGCTAATGATTTGCCTTTACAGTCAGATAAAGTTTACGATAGCGGTTATATTAAGCCTGGCACATAGTTGCAGAACTGTGACCGCTCTTTGAAAAAGTGATGATATGAACGAAGAAAAGACCAGGAATAGCTAAGCTTCTTATAAAAAGAGACTACCCCACCAACTAAATATTCATTGGTGGGGGCAGCCTCGTTATTTAACTTTGTATCGCTTCTCTTTTCTTCCAACTTATAAAACCATACATATCGTTCAGAAAAAAAATCACAAAATTTACCAATACAGAAATATAAACTGGATCATCTATTGATGCCAATGCCCATAGGATTATTAGCACAATATCATTTGATGCATACCCCAGCGCATAGTACGATGTTCGTAACATGGTACAAGAAGCCGCAATAAAACTTGTTGTAATTGAAATCGTGCTAAACACAATATTAGGTGTATCAAGCAAATACAAAATATAATAAAAAACAACTGTTATGATTGTGCCAAAAAATACAATTCCTACAATATGCTTTTTTGTCAGCCTTTGAATTGCAACTTCCTTTCCATTTTTTGCTGGATTCTTTAACCACGTTATTGTTGACCATATCGCCATTGGCATAGTCATTCCAAGATAAGTTATCATTTCTCCCCAATATCGAAATTGCCAGGAAATAATACCATAAAGAACGCTAAACACAATCATCAATATTTGTGACCATACATTACCTTTTGCTGCAAAAATCAGCGATGTAATTCCTATCCATGCTGCTATTAGTATAAGTAAATCAATATCTCCCGATAGTACATTTGAAACTGCTATTATCAATAAAGACCCTATCCAAAGTCCCCATTCTTTTTTTGTTAAAGTTTTTATAGGGTTACTCAATATATATCACTCCTTGAATTATTAAGTTTTTACTTTATAAATTCAAGAATTCTTTCCGGATCTAATATCGGTATTGTTCGACTATTTAAAACCATTTTGTTACTCCTTATAAACTTTGGCTAAGCTGAGCTGAAAATGTAGTATATTTGATATCTTTACTTTATCACCATCACTTCGAGAATAATAGTGCAAAAAATCCAACCACATTGGATTTTCACAAAAATAGAACAGCCTGCATCAATAACAAGCTGTCCTGTTCGTTCTGTTTTCTTATTTCTCCGCATCCGGAATCCTTTATGTTTACTTATTCCCATAAGGAGCTTTCTCCTCTGCCACCATCTGCACACTGGCAGCCTTATTGCCAAAGTCCGGATAATAAACCTTGGCAGGTTTTCTTGCCTGGATTTCACCGGCCAGTCGCTCATTCAGAAGGGTATTTCTCCTGGTTACTGTCACATTTCTCACTGCATAAGAAAGAGCCTTCTTCGTGCCGACTATCACCAGAATCTTCTTGGCTCGGGTAATACCGGTATAGATCAGATTCCTCTGCAGCATCACATAATGATTCATCAGCACCGGCATAACAACAATCGGATACTCGGATCCCTGGGCTTTATGAATGGTTGTTGCATAGGCATGCACCAATTCATCCAGCTCGGTGGCATCATACTCAATGCTCCGGCCATCAAAATTCACCAGATATCATCCGCCAGGCGGAATGGATTCTCCTTCACCTTAGAAATGCTCTCATTGCCATATTGCCGATAGATCTTCGCTGCAAATGCAGTGCTGACACCATGATCCTGAAGAAAAAACATGACATTCTTAATTTCCTTCTGGCGCTTCCAGCTCTCCGCAATCTTGTCGACACGCTTTTTTCCGATACCGGGCACCTCAAGGAGACGCTGCACATCGGTCTCGATAATTTCCAGCGTATCAGTATCGAACTGCTGCACGATCTTCTTGGCGAACTTCGGTCCCACACCCTTGATCAGGCCGGAACCAAGATACTTTTCAATACCAAAGACAGTTGCAGGCATGGTTTCTTCCCAACTCTCTGCCAGGAACTGTCTGCCGTACTTGGCATCTACTTTCCAGTTGCCATCGTTCAAAAGCACGGACCCAACATTGGCATCCACGAGGTTACCAACGACCGTAACCAGGTCTTTATAGTTCTTTACGGCGCACTTAAGGACCGAGTACCCTGTTTCAGGGCTTTGATAGGTAATGCACTCCACAACGCAACGTATCTTGATCACTTAAGTCTCACCTGCCTTTATCATGATTTTGCTTATGCCTATATACTATTATTCACAATCTGTTCCAAATGTGCTGCAATGAATTCCTGCGCTTTCTGAGAATACATGACAATTTGATATGATTGTCCATATGCCGATGTTCGTTCCTGCATATAAAGCCCAAAATCTATTCCCAATTCAGTTGCTTCCGGATGGATCTTTCCTGTGTATTTGTCCTGAACATCGATCAAATATCCTTTCCGTTTCAACCAGTCTGTTACTGGTTTTGTGCCAATTCCCCGCACATTTGGATCAAGTGCCAATCCTTTCAGCCTGTTCATAAAATGAGCAATCGAAGTATCATCTACATATTCAAACCCGGAAAGGCATTCAAACGGAAATGGGGACTTTGACGATTTAGATGCCCGTCCGCCAATCATACCATGATTTTCCTTAACTGCAGTAAGAATCTCTTTTACAAAATACATACACCGAATCACATTCGGATTGTTTAATACGGAATCCTCTTCCATAGGTTTATTATTAACAGGATTCTTGCCATCAGCGATACGTTCAATATATTTCATGGCAACTTCCAACTTTTGCATATCAATCTGCATAATCTTACTTCACCCCCTTAACGATCCATTAAATTCTCCATTTTAGTTCATATACTGTCTGATTTTATCAATCAATGTAATATCTGCCGGCAACCAGGCAACACTCTCTAACTTATCTTTGGTAAGCCATTTTGCCGCCTCAGCCTCTTTGAGTTCCAGTTGACCGGTGATAACTTCAGCCCAAAAACAATCCATAGAAAGATGGAATGTCGGATAATCATATTCTATCGTATCAATTAATTCTCCAACCTTGATTTCCGTGCTAAGTTCTTCCATGATTTCTCTTTTCAGTGCCTGCTGCGGAGTTTCACCTGGCTCTATCTTTCCACCAGGAAACTCCCATCCGCCTTTCAGGTCACCATAGCCCCTGGCGGTTGCAAAAATCTTATTCTTTCGCTCCATATCATTACAAATAATGGCTGCGACTACTTTAATTGTCTTCATATTATTCCTTCGTCAATCCAAAATCATATTGCGGATATTCTGGCAACTCATTCTCCATATGAATATCAAACAGGTATGTTCCATTATCCCCGTCTGGATTCAATATCTGTATAATTTGTTAAAAACTGATGTTCCAAGATATCTTTCCTCCTTCAGATACACAGCCAAAACAAGGGGTGCAATACCTCTAACTATAATTCCAGATTTCATATCCCTGCCGTCTGGCCGAATCATAGACCGGCTGCATGTTTTTCTGCAGGATATTATAGAATTCTTCCTTTGAATTTCCCGGTCTGTACAATTCCTGTCCTGCCCAGATAGAGTGCAGATTATCCCGATAACAGGCTTCAAATAGCTTATGAAGGCCTGCTCGCTCGTGGATCAGATTGTACATTCCGTACTGGTTTTCTGCGAATACTGCGAAGAAAGGATCCCATTTAGGAAGTTTATTGCTCTTAGAAGAATTCAAAGAAGAATCCATTGGCATCAGGTTCCAAAGCTCATCATTCATGACAAAAGACCATGGAATAAAATGATCTACATCATACTGCTTTGTGATAATCGGATTACCCGTAAAGACATCGCATACTTCTCTTACTTCCAGGATGCCTTCCCAAAGTTTACGTACGTTATTCAGCTTTCGCATCTTTTCATCCATCGGAGCCAGCTTGTAGATCAGGCCCGGAACCTCCGGATTATTATTCTGCAGCCATTTCACTTTTTCGTATTGAATCCATCCCAGAATATTTACCGTGTTATCCTGAATCATCTTCATCCAGTCTGAGTTGAAATGGACTTCTTTTTTCAATTTACTGCTATCTCCAAAGGTATACGGCAGTCGAATCATAGTGCTGTCGATCCTTCGGATATATTCAGTCAGTCTGCGGATGCTTCCCCACGGCACTTCCTCTGCACTCTTGGAGAAGAATCCCGCCAGTGCACGTCCCGGAACCATATTTGTCAGCTGCTCTTTGGAAAGTTTTAGCTTCGCATTGTGCTCTCTAATGGCATTCTTAATCTCTACTTTAGAAGCATTTGCCGGAAGGTCACTAAGTTCAGTCAGTTTCAGAACAGCACGTTCCAGACCGTCTCTCACAAGGCCGTCCGCCTGGATGCCGCTAAGATGAATGTGAAATTCTCTTACGGAATACCATGCATTGCAGATCATATCATCAATGATTGCATCGAACGTAGTATCCTGAATACCCTCCGAAATGATATCTACAATGGATTCCAGCCAATAGAACTTATAACAGTATGACGGATCCTTCATCATCTGAGAGAAGCCTTCTATATCCAGGGTGTTGTGGTACTCTCCATTGATATGTAAGGAATATCCTATTTGCGGAGTATTAAATTCAGCCACCTCTCATCACCCCTTCCTGGTCTGACATCGCCAGTGATCCAATAATCTTCTATCGTAAGTTCCGGAATCTCTGCTATGAATTCCTTAAAGGAATCCTCAGTAAAATCTGTAAAATACCGACCATTACGCACACTTTCAAAATCACTGTATTTGAAAGATGTGTAAATCACGCCACTATCCTTCAATGCCGGTAAAAGCACTGGCCAACCGACAAAGTTCTGCAGATCCATCGGTCGCTGTAACCTGATAACCCTGATCCAAGAAATATTTCGTGTCACGGCCAGAACCGCAACCAAAATCAAGGATAGCGGCTCCCTCATTCAACAAATGAAGGAATTTATCCTGGGCAAGATGCATATCAACATTCTGTGTATTCTCTATGAAATTTTCTGCATTAAGATTGTAGTAATCAATTGTCTGTTCCATTTTCCTTTATCCATTTCCATAATGGATCATATTTACTCATCGTCATCACCTCTGCCAATCTTTTGCCTTATGATACCACACTCCAATTCCAAAGAGAAGCTTGACTGTCAATTTGACCGTCACGCTTTTACCCTTGAATTTCAGTATCCGTGAAAAAATATCCTCCAACAAAACAAAAAGGCACAAGGTGTCGGGTACCTGTGAATAAATCACCTGGGTTATTTTGAACTTTTATTCTATCTCCCCTGTCCAATCCAGAATTCCTCCACACTCGATCACGCTTGAATATCCAAGTGCTGCCAGTTTAGCCGCTGCTTTCTGACTTCTTCGACCACTACGACAATATACATAGATCCGTTGATCTTTGTCCGGGAGTTCCACCGGATTCTCATCCATAATGTCTTCATTTTCAATGTTGATAGCGCCTGGAATATGGCCTTCTGCATATTCATCTGCTCGTCTTACATCCACGATAATGTAGGAACCATCTTGCGCAAAAGCTTCTTTCGCCTCTTCCATTATGATTGCTGCGATATATTTTTTCTTCATTCGCACACCAGCTTTCATTAAAAATAATTATTTCTCTATTCTACCATAGATTGTCTCTCTACACGTATACAAATTAATGGTCCAGCCTCCGAAAAAACTGAGGTCCTTAGTTTTAACTAATCGGAAAGTCAAAGCTAAATCGTAAGGTCACCTGACACCTTGTACTCCCTTCTGACAGCTGGCTACCTTCTACAACTGTAACCTCAAATCTCTTTTCTTTTTTCTCTTTTCCAAACATAATCGAATCCCCCACTAATTTCTAGAACATCTTTCTGCATCGATTTCTAACACAAACATTAGCGTATCCAATGCATTTTCCGGATCCTTTACATCAATAACGTAAGTATCCATCATAGTCAATATTATAATGTGGCGTCAGGAATGAAATTTCTTTGTTTAAGCATCCGATATAACTGCCGTTTTTATAAATCTCGAACTTTGGAAGGAACGTAAGAACTCTCTGAACAACCATTCCCACTTCATTTCCATAAGCATCATAGATTACAAGTTTATGCCCCCAGGACAACTGACCTTTGACCACATAAACGGTATTACCAGACTCATCATAAATTTCATAGCTGTCAAACCAAGAAAACAATCTCTGTTTGAATAACAGTTTCATAACCTCACTACTTTCTTCACTTAATCATAATAAGTTCTTTATGAATATTATAATACCAAGCTATCACCTTCTATAAAATATGAATATTGAAGAATTAACCTGTCTTATTTCGCATCTCAGGATAAAATGGCAATCGTAGAATGCGAAAAGGAACAGTTCATATCTCCATGAGATAATCTACCGTTCCTTCGATCTACCTGTTTCATTTTCTTTCTGTTGTATCCTTTTCCATTTGGCATCGTGCGCGTCATAGGATTAAATTCTCCCCAGGTATTTCTCTTCTTTGCATAATACTCTTTCTGTGCCTTCTTCGATTTCTTATTGATTGGAATATATCTGTCCATATCGTTTCCCTCCAAAACTTTTGTAATGAGAAGAAGGCAAACCTTCTCCCACTGCTTTATTTAAGTTTTTTCAAATACTGTACCGGTACTGCTTTCGTGAGCCATACTCCATTTACAGATTGAAAGAATTCATAACCGTCATGGTACATCTGATTCGCAAGTACTTCATACACCACAGGTCTCCCATGTCTTGAACCGACAATAGTTGCAGTTGCTTCATCACCAGATAAATGGACATAGAGACGGCTCTTTGGAATAAGTCCTTGTTCATCAATCGAGATTACATATTTTTCTCCCGTTCCGTGATATAAGATTACCGGCGGCTGCTTCTTCGGAAGTTCTACATCCACGTCAATGGAATGACCTTGATTTGCTCTGATCAAAGTTTTGTCTTCATTAAAAGAATATCTCTGCTTGCTATCTGTTGTCACAATCTTCTCAAGCATTACCATATCAATGTACTGTGTCTTTGAAATACCGGTCAAAAGTTCTTCAACACTTGCCCATCCATGTTCATCTAACGAGATCCCGATAGTATCTGGCCTGTGTCGGAGAATCAAACTGATAAATCTGCTTGTTTTATTTAAATCCATTTACATCACTCCCTATCGTACCATTCAAACCTTTCACTCATTCAAGAACGCCTTGGCGTTCTTGCTGCGAGATGCGAACTCACCGCAGTGAATCCGCTTTATTTTTTCTTCATGCACTTATCTGCACCTGAATGGTTGCATCAACCACCAGAATATCATCAATCTTTACTTGTAAGAGCGCAGCCAAAACTACCAGATTATCAATCGTTGGCATCATAAACATAACTTCCACCTCCAAAAGGTCTACCGGACCTTTTTACGGACGCTTGGCGTCTCTTTCCAGCCTTCCGAGTTAAATCGAAAATCTCGAAGAGGATTTGCGGGCGAGCTGCACAGCAACGAAGTTGCCTTCTTATGTGCAGCTCTGCTCACGGATCACATCAATAATATCCTCCAGTGATTTGTATGCCATTGGTGCTTCGTCCAATGTATTTTCATTAACAGAAGTTGTGTACACTCCTACCATTTCTTCTTTGTACTGATCCAGACTAAGCTCATTTTTTGCTTTGGTTCTGGACATAATTCTTCCTGCTCCATGAGGTGCAGAATAATTCCATTCGGGATTTCCTTTTCCTACCGCAAGAACACTTCCATCTCTCATATTGATTGGAATCAGAACTTTTTCACCTTTATGTGCTGCAATTGCGCCTTTTCTCAGGATCATTTCATCCGTATCAATATAGTTATGAATCGTGTGGAATCCATCTGCTCCTGTCATTCCGGTTCTTTCAAGAATGATTTCTGCCATCTTCTCTCTGCTTCTACGAGCAAAACTCTGACAAATCACAACATCATGAAGATAATCCTCAAGATACTTTCCTGACAAATAACAAAGGTCATCCGGCATGGAAGGCTGACTTTCATAAACCTGGAAATGAAGTTCTTTCAGGGCCTCCTGAATATCTTTCCTTCTTCCCTGTTCTTTGTAAGTTCTGATGATTTCATCTCTCTTTTCAAAATATTCACCATAGCCACGATCAAGATCCACTGCCAGTTTCTGATAAAGCTCAGCTACCTGCTTGCCAAGGTTTCTGCTGCCTGAATGAATGATCAGATACCTGGTTCCGTCTTCAGCCTCATCAACTTCAATGAAATGATTGCCACCACCCAAGGTACCCAGGGATCTTTCCAGCCTTCTTGTATCTTTGAGGTTTCTGTAACATCTAAGTTCTGTCAGATCAAATCTTTCCTGACGTCCCTCCCAGACATTCATTCCGGATGGAATGAAATGGCATGCTTCATCAAGCTTTTCAAAATCAATCTCTACTTTTCCAAGATTAACCGTATACATACCACAGCCAATATCTACACCAACCACATTTGGCACCGCTTTATCCACGATTGTCATAGTTGTACCAATCGTACATCCTTTACCGGCATGAACATCCGGCATGATACAGATCTTTGAACCAGCAGTCATATCGTAATCACACATTCTGCGAATCTGATCAATTGCTTCATCTTCTATGACTTTCGCATAGCAGATGGCTGTGTTTACCTTTCCTTTTATTTCTAACATTTGATTATTTCCTTCTTTCGTTTCATTTACATTTGACTCAATGTTCCGCAAGGGTTGCGGGAGATATACCAACTGAGCTAACGGAACAAAAAAGATCGCCTACCTTCACCAGATAAGCGATCCTGAAAATCTATGTATCTATTATACGCGGAGTATTCTTCTTCCATTACTCCCTGCGTTTTCTACACAAATCCCAATAATGCTTCATCTGATCCACGTGCACAAAATCATAGCCCTGCTCATATATATGCAGTGCTTCATGTTTAAGTTCGCTATTAAAATAAAACTTACTGATCATTGTGAACATAACTTTTCCTTTCCGGATTCTTCTCTCAGAACCGCTTTTAATCTTCCTGTAACATAGGATAACACTTTTTCCCACGATTGTAAATTATACTTGTGGTATAAGCTTTTCTATTTCCTCAATATTTTCTCCATTGCCCTGCCTCTGGCAAGTTCATCCACCAGCTTATCGAGATACCGAATATCACGCATCAGCGAATTTTCAATATTTTCGACTCGAACCCCACATACAACGCCGGTAATCTTCTCCTGGTTCGGATTCATTGCCGGAGCCTGTCGGAAGAAATCGCCATAGGAAATCTCACTATCCATGATTCTTTGTCTCCATTACTTGTGTTTTTTGTTCTTCTTCGGTTGTATTTCGAATGATTTCTTCTATCTGCTTCATGATATTGCTCCTCATGCATGGTTTCCGGTTTCGTAGCACCACAAGGCAATTCTTTTTATCAACTCTGCATCGACCTTGCCGTACGGAATGCGAATCGTTCCTTTATCCGTCTTATACCCTTTCAAT
>SFGF01000023.1 GCA_004556655.1 Lachnospiraceae bacterium
AAATGTCAGGGAGGTCACCCAGACCGGATTTCGGACGGACTGACTACAGGTTCAAGATAAATGATAATTTTGGGATGCTTCATGAAACAACCCTGAAATTTTCGGGGATTATACTTGACTATGACTGTGAATTTTATTACAATTATGATATACGAGTGCCCTTGGCACGAGTGGAATATTGGTTGTCTTTTTTCCTGTGACAATCAATATTTTGAATAATATACTTTTTAGGAGGAAGTAAAACAATGGCAAAATGGGTTTACATGTTTACAGAAGGTAATGCCGGAATGCGTAATCTTCTGGGCGGTAAAGGTGCCAACCTTGCTGAGATGACAAATCTGGGTCTTCCTGTACCGCAGGGTTTCACAATCACAACGGAAGCTTGTACACAGTACTATGAGGATGGAAGACAGATCAATGACGAGATCATGGGACAGATCATGGAAGCTATCGAGAAGATGGAAGTTGTTACCGGTAAAAAATTCGGTGACAAAGAGAATCCGCTTCTGGTTTCTGTTCGTTCCGGTGCAAGAGCATCTATGCCGGGTATGATGGATACTATCCTGAACCTTGGTTTGAATGAAGAAGTTGTTGAAGTACTGGCAGCAAAATCCGGAAACCCACGTTGGGCATGGGACTGCTACAGAAGATTTATCCAGATGTACTCCGACGTAGTTATGGAAGTAGGTAAAAAATACTTCGAAGAACTGATCGATCAGATGAAAGCTGCTAAAGGGGTTACACAGGACGTTGAACTGACTGCTGATGACCTGAAAGAACTGGCTAACCAGTTTAAAGCTGAGTACAAAGCAAAAATCGGTGTTGATTTCCCAACAGATCCGAAGGAACAGTTGATGGGAGCTATCAAAGCTGTATTCCGTTCCTGGGACAACCCGCGTGCAAATGTATATCGTCGTGATAATGATATCCCGTATTCCTGGGGTACCGCAGTTAACGTTCAGATGATGGCATTTGGTAACATGGGTGAAACATCCGGTACCGGTGTTGCATTTACACGTGATCCTGCTACAGGCGAGAAACATCTGATGGGTGAGTTCCTGATGAACGCTCAGGGCGAGGACGTTGTTGCCGGTGTTCGTACACCTCAGAAGATTGATCAGCTGAAAGAAGTTATGCCTGAAGTTTATTATCAGTTTGTAGGTATCTGTCAGACACTGGAAGATCATTACAGAGATATGCAGGATATGGAGTTTACTATTGAAGATAAACATCTGTATATGCTGCAGACACGTAATGGTAAGAGAACAGCTCAGGCTGCTCTGAAGATTGCCTGCGATCTGGTAGATGAAGGAATGATTTCTGAAGAAAAAGCAGTTTCCATGATTGATCCTCGTAACCTGGATACTCTGCTGCATCCACAGTTCAACGCTGCAGCACTGAAAGCTGCTGTTCCGGTTGCAAAAGCTCTGGGAGCTTCACCGGGAGCTGCATGTGGTAAGATCGTATTCTCTGCAGAAGATGCAAAAGCATGGGCTGCAAGAGGAGAAAAAGTTGTTCTGGTTCGTCTTGAGACCTCTCCGGAAGATATCGAAGGTATGAAGAGCGCTCAGGGTATCCTGACAGTTCGTGGTGGTATGACCTCTCACGCAGCAGTTGTTGCTCGTGGTATGGGTACCTGCTGTGTATCCGGATGCGGTGAGATTGCTATGGACGAAGCAAACAAGAGATTTACACTGGCTGGAAAAGAATATCATGAAGGAGATTTCATCTCTCTGGATGGTTCCACTGGTAATATCTATGACGGCCTGATTCCGACTGTTGACGCAACAATCGCAGGTGAATTTGGCAGAATTATGTCATGGGCAGACAAATACAGAACAATGAAAGTTCGTACAAATGCAGATACTCCTTCAGACGCTAAGAAAGCTCGTGAGCTGGGTGCAGAAGGTATTGGTCTTTGCCGTACAGAGCATATGTTCTTTGAAGGCAACAGAATTGATGCATTCCGTGAGATGATCTGTTCTGAGACTGTAGAAGAAAGAGAAGCTGCACTGGAGAAGATTCTTCCGGAACAGCAGGGCGATTTTGAAAAACTTTACGAAGCACTGGAAGGAAATCCTGTAACAATCCGTTTCCTGGATCCGCCTCTGCATGAGTTCGTTCCTACAGAAGAGGAAGATATCAAGAAACTGGCAGATGCTCAGGGCAAGACTGTTGAGCAGATCAAGACAATCATTGATTCTCTGCATGAGTTCAACCCAATGATGGGTCATCGTGGATGCCGTCTGGCAGTTACATATCCGGAAATTGCAAGAATGCAGACAAAAGCTGTAATCCGCGCAGCTATCAATGTGAAAGCAAAACATCCGACATGGAATGTAAAACCTGAAATTATGATTCCTCTGGTTGGCGATATCAAAGAGTTCAAGTTTGTTAAGAATATCGTTGTTGAGACAGCAGATGGTGAGATCAAAGCTGCAGGAAGCGATCTGAAGTACAAAGTTGGTACTATGATCGAAATCCCGAGAGCAGCACTGACCGCTGATGAAATCGCTAAAGAAGCTGATTTCTTCTGCTTCGGAACCAACGACCTTACACAGATGACATACGGATTCTCCCGTGATGATTCCGGTAAATTCCTGGATGCTTACTACGACAATAAGATCTTTGAGAACGATCCATTCGCAAAACTGGATCAGAATGGCGTTGGCAAGCTGATGGAAATGGCTATTAAGTTAGGAAAACCGGTTAACCAGAAACTGCACTTTGGTATCTGTGGCGAGCATGGTGGAGATCCAAGCTCTGTTGAATTCTGCAACAGTCTTGGTCTGGATTATGTTTCCTGCTCACCGTTCCGTGTACCGATCGCAAGACTGGCAGCAGCACAGGCAGCAATTAACCAGAAATAAGTATATTTATAAGTTGTAATAAAAACGGGGTATGTGTAAAAGCATACCCCGTTTTTCATCTCGGAGAATTAAGATAGTAGGGCAGATTTTGGCTGAATAGGCAAAATTGTATTTGTCAAATTAAGTTGAAATCTGCTTTTTTGTGTTCGGAATATTACAAATGTATTGTTCAAAAAAACACATTTTCTTTTCGGAATGTTTAAGATAGTATAAACATATCAAAAAGCACGGAGGTAAAAAAATGAGGAAAGCAAAATGGTTTAAGGGAACAGTATTGTTAACCGCAGGCATTCTGCTGGCGGGAGCACTTGGAGGTTGTTCAGGAGGGAAAGAAGAGGAAAAAGCACAGACGGAACCTGAAGTGAAGACAGAGGCGGAAGAACAGACAGAGGCAGATACACCGGACACCGAAACAGAAGAGAGCAGTGCATCTGATCTGGAGAATTATTCATCGGATGAAGAGGTTACACTGACACTTTACACAACACAGGACGTAATGCAAGACAGTAACTATATAGAACCGATGGTTGAAGCATTTGAAAAGCATACCCGAATATCACAGTGGAATTGCAGGTAGTGCCGGATGATCAGCAGGTATCTCTTCTTCAGACAAAACTGGCAACAGGAGAAGCACCGGATATTGTTCGCTATACATGGGTAGCAGATGATCCGTTTCAGTTGGAAAAGAGAGTGACAATATTAATGAAGAATAGCCAATAGGCATATGAACAGTGTGACTGGAAATATTTGTGAAAATAAGATATACTGAATGATATCTACAAATATGGAGGATATCATGGGAAAAAGAAAATATGTGATTACAATTACCAGACAGTTCGGGAGTATGGGAAGACCAATTGCAAAAAAGATGGCGCAAAAGCTGGGAATCGAGTATTATGACAGAGATATCGTGGATCAGGCGGCAAAAAAACTGGATTTGCCGGTATCTGTAGTGGATGAGAATGAAGAGAGTGCGAAAAAGATCGTAACCAATCCGTTTTCACGCATGAAATACCCTCTGGGGAAAGGCACAGATTCCACTCAGGACAAGATTTTTGAGGCACAGCAGAACATTATCAAATTTCTGGCTGAAAAAGAGACTTGTATTATTGTGGGAAGATGTTCGGATTTTATCTTAAGTGATATGGAAAATGTGATGAATATCTATATTTATGCGCCTTATGAAGACAGAGTTCAGCACTGCGTCAATGATCTGCATCTTGAGATCAATGAGGCAAGAAAAATGATCGTGGAAGTAGATGAAGCAAGAGATTCTTATCATATGAATTATGCAGGGTATCTGCCGGATGATAAAAATCATAAGGATATTATGATTGACAGCAGTATTTTCGGTGTGGAGGGAACAGCGGATTATCTGGTGGAGGCAGTCAGACGAAGATTCGGGGTATGAGTATAAAAAGAAACATTGATTTTATAAGTTTCCTACATTATAATAAACTATGGTTTCTGTAAGATTGTGGAAAGGCATCGTGCGAAGCAATCCGTAAACCGCGTTTAACATCAAAGTAAAGATATACAGATAACTATAAAGATATAAGGAGATATAAATATGAAATTAGGTATCGTAGGTCTTCCGAACGTAGGAAAGAGTACTCTTTTTAATTCGCTGACAAAAGCCGGCGCAGAATCTGCCAATTATCCTTTTTGTACCATTGATCCGAATGTGGGCATTGTTCCAGTTCCGGACGAGCGACTGAAGCTGTTAGGGGATTTTTATCATTCTAAGAAAGTAACTCCTGCGGTGATCGAGTTCGTAGATATTGCCGGTCTGGTAAAAGGGGCATCCAAGGGAGAAGGTCTGGGAAACCAGTTTCTTGCCAATATCCGTGAGGTGGATGCAATCGTTCACGTAGTGCGCTGCTTCGAAGATTCCAATGTGATCCATGTGGATGGAAGCATTGATCCGGTACGTGATATCGAAACAATCAATCTTGAGCTGATCTTTTCTGATCTGGAGATTCTGGAGCGACGTATTGCAAAGACCACGAAAGCTGCCCGGATGGATAAGACAGCGGCAAAAGAACTGGAACTGCAGAAGAGAATTAAAGATCATCTGGAAGACGGAAAACCGGCTATAACTCTGGAAGTGGAGGATGAAGATGAAAAAGCGTGGTTTGCAGAGTATAATCTGCTGACCGGGAAACCTGTGATCTTCGCAGCAAATGTTGCGGAGGATGATCTGGCAGATGAAGGGGAGAATAATTCTCATGTACAGGCAGTGAGAGAACTGGCAAAAGAACAGAACAGTGGTGTGTTTGTGATTTGTGCGCAGATTGAGCAGGAGATTGCCGAATTGGAAGACGATGAAAAGAAAGAATTTCTGGAAGATCTGGGAATTCAGGAATCCGGCCTGGAAAAGCTTATTAAAGCCAGTTATGAACTTCTGGGATTGATGAGTTTCCTCACATCAGGAGAGGATGAAACAAGAGCATGGACCATCAAAGTGGGGACAAAAGCTCCACAGGCAGCCGGAAAAATCCATACAGACTTTGAACGCGGATTTATCAAGGCAGAAGTGGTGAATTATCAGGATCTTCTGGACTGTGGTTCTTATGCAGGTGCCAGGGAAAAAGGACTGGTCCGCATGGAAGGAAAAGAGTATGTTGTACGTGACGGAGATGTGATCCTGTTTCGTTTCAATGTATAGAAAAAGTGTGAAGTGGGACGTAACTTCGCTGTAACAAAATTTTAAGAAATCATCTTGACACAAGATATTGTAATATAAAAAGAAGAAAGTGGAATAATTTGTGTTTTTTGAAAATTATTCCTACTTTCTTCTTTTTTTTACCAAAATTTACCCTTGTATTCTTCTGGAGTTTGGTTTAGAATAAATGCATAAGTGGTAGAAAGTGGAGAATAGTGGTGGCAAAGGGAGGAAGTGTGGCAGCGTAATCCCTGATTCATCACAGAGCAGAAGGTTGGGGAGAACCGGATGTTCATACAGGAGGTAGTCCTGGGGTTATTCCAAAGAGGGTAAATCTTATGTTCATGGGAGAGTATAGTCATTCAATTGACGCTAAGGGCAGATTAATTATACCGTCTAAGTTCCGCGAAGGATTGGGAGAAGAATTCGTGGTAACTAAGGGTTTAGACGGCTGCCTTTCTGTTTATCCCATGGAAGAATGGAAAATCTTTGAGAAGAAACTGGAAGCTTTACCACTTACCAACAAAAATGCAAGGAAATTTTCACGTTTCTTCGTTGCAGGAGCCACGGTGTGCGAACTGGACAAGCAGGGGAGAATTCTCGTACCGGCAACGCTGCGGGAATTTGCAGGTCTGGAAAAAGATGTGGTACTTACTGGAAATCTGAACCGGATCGAGGTTTGGAGTAAAGCGAAGTGGAGTGAAAATAACGACTATGATGATATGGATGCGATTGCAGAGGGTATGCAGGAGATGGGAATTGTCATCTAGTCCGGCGGCTTGGCCGGCAATATGCGGGTGAAAAGGAGAAGTATATGGAATTTAAACACAAATCTGTGTTGCTTGAAGAAACCATTGACAATCTGAATGTTAAGCCGGATGGCATCTATGTGGACGGAACATTGGGAGGGGCAGGTCATGCCTCAGAAGTATGCAAATTATTATCTGCCACGGGGAGATTAATAGGAATAGACCAGGACGATGCGGCAATAGCTGCTGCCAGTGAGCGTCTGCGGGAGTATAATGATCGGACGATCATCATTCGCAGCAACTATTGCAACATGGTCCCGGAGTTAAAAAAGAGGGGAATCACCTCCGTAGATGGGATTGTACTGGATTTGGGAGTATCTTCGTATCAATTGGACAATGCGGAGCGTGGATTTACGTATCGGGAGGATGTACCTCTCGACATGCGGATGGATCTTAGACAGGAACAGACCGCAGAAGATATTGTGAATACTTATAGCGAAAATGATTTATACAGAATCATCCGTGATTATGGAGAGGATAGATTTGCCAAAAACATTGCCAAACATATCTGTATGGCAAGGCAGGAGGCACCGATCCATACCACAGGTGAATTGACTGAAATCATCAAACGGGCAATCCCCATGAAAATCAGAGTAACAGGCGGACATCCTGCAAAACGTACATTTCAGGCGCTTCGCATCGAACTGAATCATGAGTTGGATGTGCTTCGTGATTCTTTAGACGGAATGATTGACTTGCTTAGTGACGGCGGGAGAATATGTGTGATTACTTTTCATTCTCTGGAGGACCGGATCGTGAAAACAATTTTCCGGAGAAATGAGAATCCATGTACCTGCCCACCTGATTTCCCGGTGTGTGTCTGTGGGAATATCAGCAAAGGCAGAGTTGTAACCCGTAAACCAATCCTTCCATCGCAAGAAGAATTATCCGAAAACAGCCGTTCACAAAGCGCCAAACTGCGTGTGTTTGAAAGGTATGTTTCCGGAAAGTAAAGGAGATATGAAAAATGGCCAGTAATGGTAAAAGAAGGGTAAATTCAAGATCGGATCAATATGAGCGGTATCTGTATGATGGGAATGCCGCAAGAGAATTACAGGCCATACCACAGGAAGTCCCGGAGAGAAGAACGGTCAGCCACACAGCATCCAGAAATCGTGCGAAAGCGAAGCGGATGAGCAGAGGGTATGTTATGTTTTTGGCCGTTATTTCAATTGCTGCATTGTTTATGTGTGTAAGATATCTGAAGCTGAAGTCAGATCTCACGACGCTGACAAAGGAGATTGCTGTTACAGAGTCGGAGCTGAGTGAACTGAAAGCAGATAATGATGCTTTATATAACAGTGTTCTGGCATCCGTGGATTTGGAAAATATTAAGGATGTTGCGATGAATCGTCTGGGTATGAAATATCCGGATGAAGATCAGATATATAAATTTGATACTGCCGGAAACAGTTATGTACGTCAGTATCGGAATGTACCAAATGCAGAATAGGTGGTTGCGTGAGCAATAAAAAGAAAAGAAAAAGGGCGAATCCCCTTTTGACAAGAAAAATAAATAGTAAAATGCGAAAGAAGCTGGTATGCCTGTTTGGACTGGTCGTACTGGCTTTAGTCGGTTTAAGCATACGAATTACGTACATTAACGCAAGTGAGGGAAATCAATACAAAAAGCAAGTACTCAGTCAGTCTCAGCAAAAGTATGAGAGCCGTGTGATTCCATTTAAACGGGGAGATATTCTGGACAGAAATGGAACGGTACTTTCTACCAGTGAAAAAGTATATAAGATCATTCTCGACTGTAAAGTGGTCAATTCAAAAGAAGATTATGTGGAGCCTACCATCAAAGCCATGGTCGAGATTCTGGGTCTGGATGAAGATATCATCAGAGAAAAACTGGAAAATGAAGAAACAAAATCCAGTCAGTATCAGATTATGAAGACAAATGTGTCGATCACAGCTAAAAAAGAATTTGAGGACTATACGGATGTAAGTTCTGAAGAAGCAAAAGAAAGTCTTTCAGAAGAAGAGAGAATGGAACGGCAGAATGTAAAAGGAGTATGGTTTGAGGAAGATTACAGAAGAGTTTATCCTATGGGGTCTACAGCTTGTGATCTGATTGGATTTACCTATTCGGGAAATTCGGCAGATTGGGGAATTGAAGGATATTATTGCAGTACCCTGAATGGGGTTAATGGACGGCAGTACGGATATTTTAATTCCGATGCGGATGTGGAACAAACGATCATTGAACCGAAAAACGGAAACAGTGTTGTCTCAACCATCGATGTTACAATTCAGCAGATTGTAGAGAAGTATATTCAGGAATTTATGGACGGTATGGCTAATGGTCCGAGAGGAGAAAAAGGTGCCGAAAATGTGGGTGTGATCGTTGCTGATCCGAACAATGGAGAAATTCTGGCAATGGCCAGCAGTGATCCCTACGATCTGAATGATCCAAGAAACCTGGAAAATTTCTTTACAGAAGAAGAAATTGAGGCAATGAATGATGAGACTATGCTGAATGAATTGTATGGAATATGGAAGAACTTCTGTATCAGCGATGCATTTGAACCTGGTTCAACCGTAAAGCCGCTGACGATTGCCGGAGCACTTCAATCCGGATCGATTTCTTCTGATGCAACGTATTATTGTGATGGTTATCAGATGTTTGGGGATACAAGAATACGTTGCTCCATATATCCGGGTGAACATGGAACAGAAACTTTGGCGGATCTATTAAAGTATTCCTGCAATGATGGATTGATGCAGATTGCTTCTGAGATGGGACCGGAAGAGTTTCTGAATTATCAGAAAATATTTAATTTCGGATCCACAACCGGAATTGATCTTCCGGGTGAGTCGGCAGGTCTGATTCATTCGGAAAATCAATTGTCCAGCAGAAGCACTGAGCTTGCATGTGCATCATTTGGACAGGGGTATACCTGTACCATGATTCAGGAGATAGCTGCCATCTGTTCGGTTATCAACGGTGGTTACTATTATCAGCCTCATGTGGTCAGTAAAATACTGGATGAGAACGGGAATGTGGTGAAAAATATGGAACCGGTGGTGCTGAAGCAGACCGTTTCCTCGGACGTTTCCGCATTGATCCGTTCCTATATGGGAACTGTTGTGGAGAAAGGCGGAACAGGTAACGCTGCCAAAGTAGACGGTTACAGCATGGGAGGAAAAACAGGAACAGCGCAGAAAGGAAACAGAGAAGATAAGAAATATATTGTATCTTTTATCGGATTTGCACCTCTGGATGATCCTCAGGTGGTTGTATATGTGGTAGTAGATGAGCCCAATGCCGAATACCAGGCTGACAGTAAATTTGCACAGTTTATTGCAAAAGGTGTATTGACAGAAATCCTTCCTTATCTGAATATTTTTCCGGATCAGGAAATGACGGGAACTGTCAATAATGCAATGGAAGAACTGGAAAGTTATATTACACAGAGAGCTCAGGAAAACCGCCAGGAATCAGAAGAAACAAAAGAGGGAACGGATGATCCGAATGTGCCGGAACCGGATGAGGATGATGAGGAACTTACACTGGATAATAAGCAGGATAGTAACGGAATCACCAATGAGGAGGCCGGACTGGAAAGCGGGAATTGACTGGAATAACCTCACAAAAGCCCCCATACACTTTAGGGAAAGCTTTTGTGAGGAATTTTTATGCGCAAAAACAAGACATATAATAAGAAAAAGACGGTTGTTGTTTTTATAGGCTGTATTTTTCTTTTGGTGGGGCTGATCGGACGATTGGTATATCTGATGGTGTTTCGTTCGGATTATTATGCTCAGAAAGCGGATGATCTTCATGAGAGAGAAAGGGACATTAAGGCAGCCAGAGGGAAGATTCTGGATACCAACGGTACTGTCCTTGCGGCAAACAAGACAGTATGTACGATTTCTGTTATTCACAGTCAGATCAAAGAGCCGGAAAAAGTAATTGCCATGCTGGTTAAAGAACTGGGAATATCGGATGAAGAAGCAAGAAAACGGGTGGAAAAGGTATCCTCTATCGAACGAGTGAAGACGAATGTGGAAAAAGAAGTGGGTGATAAAATCCGGGAATATGGACTGGATGGCGTCAAAGTAGATGAGGATTTTAAAAGATATTATCCTTATGGTGATCTGGCTTCCCGGGTGCTGGGATTTACAGGGGGAGATAATCAGGGAATTATTGGTCTTGAAGTAAAGTATGAAGATGTCTTGAAAGGAATTGACGGAAAAATCCTGACAACTACTGATGCCCGGGGAGTGGAACTAAATGGAATCGGTGAAAGCAGAGTGGAACCGGTAGCAGGATATGATCTGGTGACAAGTCTTGATCGGAATATTCAGGAATATGCTCAACAGGAGGCTTTACGGGTGATGGAACAGAAAGAGGCGGATGCTGTGTCGATTCTCTTAATGAATCCACAGAATGGGGAGATTTATGCCTGTGTAAATGTGCCGGAATTCGATCTGAATCAGCCGTTTCAGCTGAACAATGGCACGGATGTATCCACGCTGAGTAATGACCAGCTACAGGAACAATTAAATCGCATGTGGAGAAATCCCAGTATCAATGATACTTATGAACCTGGTTCAACTTTTAAAATTATTACGGCTTCTGCTGGACTGGAGTCAGGTGCTGTAACAATGGAAGATACATTCAGTTGTCCCGGTTTCCGGGTGGTGGAGGATCGAAGAATTCACTGTGCGAAGAGAACGGGACATGGAGGTGAAACTTTTGTTCAGGCAATTGAGAATTCCTGTAATCCGGTGTTTATTGATGTGGCGCTGCGCATGGGTGTGGACGAATACTATAAATATTTTAAAAAGTTCGGGCTTCTGGAGAAAACCGGCATAGATCTTCCCGGAGAAGCTGGGACGATTATGCATAAAAAAGAAAATATCGGACAGGTGGAACTTGCTACGATGGCCTTTGGACAGTCCTTCCAGATCACACCGATCCAGCTGGCAGCTACTGTTTCTTCACTGATTAACGGGGGTCAGCGGGTAACACCGCATTTTGCTGTAGAAGTCCGGGACAGTGACGGTGTTCTGATGAAAACATTTGATTATGGGAAGGGAGAACGGATTCTATCGGAAGAAACTTCGGAACAGATGCGGTATGCGCTGGAAATGGTTGTAAAAGAAGGAGGCGGTAAGAACGGTCAGGTAGAAGGGTACCGTATTGGTGGAAAGACAGCTACATCCCAGACACTTCCGAGAAGTGCAAACAAATATATCTCGTCATTCCTTGGATTTGCACCGGCGGATGATCCGGTAATTCTTGGAATTTGTATCATTTATAATCCACAGGGAGTGTATTATGGAGGAACCATCGCGGCACCTGTTATGAAAAATATCTTTTCCAATGTGCTGCCTTATCTGGGGATTGAAAAATCGCAAAGTGGTTGATGAATCCGGAGAAAAGTATTATACTTATTGGGTAAAATTATAAAAAAAGAACAGTAAAAGGACGGTGTGATACCGAATTTTCCTGTTCCAAAGTACGAGGTGAGTTATGGATTATAATGTTGTGATACCGGTAATTATATCATTTGCGATCAGTGCGGTTCTGGGACCTGTGATTATTCCATTTCTGAGAAAACTGAAGGCTTCTCAGACAGAAAGAACAGAAGGGGTGCAGTCCCATCTTTCAAAGGCAGGTACTCCCACCATGGGCGGTCTGATTTTCCTGATTGCCACTACAGTGACTTCGCTTTTATATGTGGGCAAATATCCGAAAATCATTCCGATTTTATTCCTTACCCTTGGGTTTGGTCTGATTGGATTTCTGGATGATTATCTAAAAGTTGTATTGAAGCGTTCCGATGGTCTTCTCCCTATGCAGAAAATGGCAGGGCAGATTATTGTAACCGGAATTTTTGCGTTTTACCTGATTAAGTTTACAGATGTGGATCTGACACTTCTTGTTCCGTTTTCCGGTGGTTATTACTGGAATATTGGCTGGCTGGCTGTTCCGCTTTTATTTGTAGCAGTGATCGGTACTGTCAATGGAGTAAACTTTACGGATGGTTTGGATGGTCTGGCTTCCAGTGTGACGATCATGGTTGCTACTTTCTTTTCTGTGGTTGCCCTGGGAACAAAAAGTGGGATTGAGCCGATTACCTGTGCTGTTGTGGGTGCGTTAATGGGATTTTTACTGTTCAATGTATATCCGGCAAGAGTATTTATGGGGGATACCGGTTCTCTTGCTTTGGGAGGATTTGTGGCAGGTACTGCATATATGCTGCAGATGCCACTGTTCATTATTATTGTGGGAATGATCTACCTGATTGAAGTGGCTTCTGTCATCATTCAGGTGACATATTTTAAGAAAACCGGCGGAAAAAGATTCTTTAAAATGGCGCCTATTCATCATCATTTTGAATTGTGCGGATGGTCTGAGACGCGGATCGTGGCTGTGTTCTCCATCATTACGGCAATCCTGTGTATGATAGCACTGCTGGCAATGTAGAAAGGAATACGATTATGGAATTGAGTGAAAAAAATGTACTGGTATTTGGTGCGGGAATCAGCGGAATCGGTGCAGCTGATCTTCTGAAGGCAGTAGGTGCCAAGCCGATTCTGTATGATGGCAATGAAAATCAGAATCCGGAAGATATCAGAAAAAAACTGAAAGATGGATCTGATGTTAAAGTTATCCTGGGAGAACTTCCGAAAGAGGAAAGAGAAGGGTTGGATCTGGTAGTATTGAGTCCGGGAGTTCCGACTGATCTTCCGGTTGTGAATGAATTGAGAGAGCAGGGAATTACGATCTGGGGTGAAGTGGAACTGGCTTATCAGACCGGAAAAGGGAAAGTTCTTGCCATTACCGGAACGAATGGAAAGACCACGACTACGGCTATGCTGGGAAAAATTATGAGTGATTATCTGGATAGCGTGTATGTAGTGGGGAATATCGGAACTCCGTATACTTCTGTTGCACTTGAAATGAAAGAAGAGACTGTGACAGTTGCGGAGATCAGCAGTTTTCAGTTGGAGACAATCCAGGATTTTTGTCCGCAGGTGAGTGCTATTCTGAATATCACAGAGGATCATTTGAATCGCCATCATACGATGGAAGAGTACATACGTGTAAAAGAATGCATTACCAAAAATCAGACAAAAGCTCAGGTATGTGTGCTGAATTATGAAGATCTGACACTGCGGGAGTTTGGAGAGAAAGCTCCGGCAAAGGTTGTATATTTTTCCAGTCTCCAGAAGCTTCCGGAAGGTATCTATCTTGACGGAAAGGATATTATCCTGAAAGACGGAGAAAAAGAGATGAAGATCACATCAACAGACCGTCTGAAAATCCTGGGACGTCACAATCACGAAAATACCATGGCAGCTGCAGCCATGGCATATTATGCGGGAGTTCCGGTGGAAAGTATTCGAAAAAGTGTGGAAAGTTTTACGGCAGTAGAACACAGAATTGAATATGTAACGGAGAAAAAAGGCGTTGTCTATTATAATGATTCCAAGGGAACTAACCCGGATGCCGCCATCAAAGGTATTCAGGCGATGGACCGTCCTACTATGCTGATCGGAGGAGGGTATGATAAACAGTCTTCTTATGAAGAGTGGATTCAGTCCTTTGACGGGAAAGTGCGCTATCTGGTATTGATCGGACAGACCAGAGAAAAGATTCAGGAAGCGGCACATAACTGTGGGTTTAAAAATACAATTCTGGCAGAAGATCTGGAACAGGCAGTAAAGATCTGTGCCAATATGGCCCGCCCCGGGGATGCAGTACTTCTCTCACCGGCTTGTGCAAGCTGGGGACAGTTTGATAATTATGAGCAGAGAGGTCGTATGTTCAAGGAATATGTGTATGCTCTTCCGGATGAAGAGGAAGACGAGCAGGATGACTAAATGGAACGATATTTGACCATACAGGTCATACAGAATGAGAATAGTGATCCTACAGGTCTGACGGTGGAGCAGATTCTGCGAAAGCAGGCAGGTCTTACGAAACGTCAGATCAGTCGGGCAAAGTTTTGTCCGGACGGAATCTTGAAAAACGGCATTCAGTGCCGTGTGACAGAAATGGTATTCCCCGGTGACAAGATCTGTGTATGTGTGGAAGAAAAAAGTGAAACCTCTGCCCATCTTGAGGGTATGGCGGCAGAACTTAACATCCTATACGAGGATGAAGATCTGTTGGTGGTGAACAAACCGGCAGGTCTGGTTACCCATCCGCAGGGTGTTCATTATGATGATACGCTGGCCAATCGGGCGGTTGCCTATTTCCGGGGAAAAGGAGAAGAACACGCCATTCGTCCCATAGGACGTCTGGATAAAGATACATCCGGAATCGTAGTATTTGCCAAGAATAAGCTGGCAGCATCCAGACTACAGAAACAGCGGGAACAGAAACTATTTCAAAAAACATATCTTGCAGTTGTCTGTGGAGAACTTCCGGCAGATGGTCTTACCCATCGAATAGAAGAGGCAATTGGTCCGGATCCGCATGATCGTCTTAAAATGCAGATTACGCCGGATGGGAAACATGCGGTTTCCTATTACCGGGTGCTGGAAAGGCGGAAGGACAGATCTCTGGTATCGCTGACACTGGATACCGGAAGGACTCATCAGATTCGAGTACATATGGCGGGAATCGGACATCCTCTCTGTGGTGATCCTTTATATGGGGAAATTTGTGAAAAGAAAAGCAGGTGTTCAGATGAAAAAACAACATCCCGCGCCTGTCTTCATGCATGGAAAGTGAAGCTCGTGCAGCCACTGACCGGAGAAGTGCTGGAGTTTGTGGCGGGAATGCCGGAGGATATGTGTTCTGTGGGGAAGTTAGTTAAGGGTATATAGGAGAAATCTTGGTTAAAACAGATGTAATTAAAATGCTGATTGTAGTTTTTTATGTTTCTACAATCAGCATTTTTGACAGAAGCCAGAAAATAGTAAATTTATGAAAAAAATTCTTGTGTTTTTATTCACAATCGTGTAATATAAAACTGAATTTGATATCTGAACACTGACACCGATTACGATGAAGTATCGCAATGGGTGTTTTTTTGTATTAATCTAGGAAAGTCCTTTAACTTTCCTATGATTAATACAAAAACTAATTTTTTAGAAACGGAGGAAAATATATGTTTGATGATGAAATGATGAACCTGGGTGATCTGGGTGATATTAAACAGGATATGGATCATCTGGAAGATGAGTTGATGAAAAATCATAGAATCGATCCGAATCTGTATCTGGAATATGATGTAAAGCGTGGTCTGCGCGATTCTGCGGGAAAAGGTGTTCTTACGGGACTGACAGAGATTTCTGATGTCTGTGCGTATGATTTGGTGAACGGACGGAGGATACCGGCAGAAGGCTCCCTCTTTTATCAGGGAATTAATATATATGACATTGTGGCAGGATTAAAGGGGAGAAAATTTGGTTTTGAGGAAACCGTGTATCTTCTTATTTTCGGTAAAATGCCGACACAGCAGGAACTGGACAGATTTTTGAATACTATGTTTGAACTGCAGTGCCTCAGTGGACGTTTTGTACGAGATGTTGTTATGAAAGCATCTAATGAAAATATTATGAATTCCATGCAGAGATGTATTCTGACCCTGTATACATATGACTCGAATCCGGAAGATATCGCTGCAGGCAATGTACTTCGTCAGTCTCTGGGATTGATTGCCAAACTGCCTTTGATTGCGGTATATTCCTATCATGCCTACCGGCATTTCCGGAAAGATGAGACTTTATTTATACGGAATCCTCAGAAAGGTCTTTCTCTTGCAGAAAATATTCTATTGATGCTGCGTCCCAGCGGCCAGTATACAGAACTGGAAGCAAAAGTTCTGGATATCGCATTGATCCTTCATGCGGAGCATGGCGGCGGTAATAACTCTACCTTTACTACACATGTTGTAACCTCATCGGGTACAGATACCTATTCTTCGGTTGCCGCATCCATCGGTTCCCTGAAAGGTCCCCGTCATGGTGGTGCTAATCTGAAAGTGCAGAATATGTTTGCGGATATTAAGGCACATATTTCGGACTGGACCAATGAGGAAGAAGTTGCAGCGTATCTGCAGAAAATTCTGGATAAAGAAGCATTTGATCATTCAGGACTGATTTATGGTATGGGGCATGCGGTGTATACGTTATCGGATCCCAGAGAAGTGATTCTGAAAAAATTTGCAAAAGAACTTGCAGAGGAAAAAGGACGGATGGAAGAGTTTGCCCTCTATGAACTGGTGGAGTGTCTTGCCGGACGGCTGATCATGGAACACAGAAAGCTATTTAAGAATGTATGTGCGAATGTGGATTTCTACAGTGGTTTTGTATATGCCATGCTTGATATTCCACAGGAGTTATTTACACCGATTTTTGCTATCGCACGTATGCCCGGTTGGAGTGCACATCGTCTTGAGGAACTGATCAATGCAAGTAAAATCATTCGTCCTGCTTATAAGTATGTGGGAAAACATATAGAGTTTCAGCCTATTGAGGAAAGATCATAATTTGAAATGACATAAAGAGTCATAAGTTTACAATAAGGAAAACAGTTGAAATAATCAGAATAAGTAATTATAATGGTCATATCCGTTGATTCAGGGCGTTTTGCCCGAGAGGATAAGTAGGAAATGAAACAGGAGGACAATGATTATGAAAAAAACAATTCATGCTGAAAAAGCACCGGCTGCGGTAGGACCTTATGTACATGCAGTAGAAGCGGGAAATCTGGTTTTTACATCAGGCCAGTTGGGATTGATCCCGGAGACCGGAGTTTTGCCGGAAGGCATTGAGGCTCAGACCCATCAGGCACTGAAAAATCTGGGAGCAGTACTGGAAGCTGCCGGACTTGGTTATAAGGATGTGGTTCGTACCATGGTATTTCTTGACAATATGGATGATTTTGCAGTGGTAAATCAGATATATGCAGAATATTTCAAGGATGAAGCACCGGCACGTTCCTGCGTGGAAGCTGCCCGTCTGCCAAAAGGCGGTCTGATTGAGATCGAAGCGATTGCGGCAAGATAGTGATTAAGCATGTTTCAATTTCCCAGGTTTGGAACTGATTTAGTTAAGTATGGCCGATAAAGTATAATGGCTGAGATATAATATCTCAGCCTCATTAATTTATTTATAACTTTACTAAATCAGCTGCAAATGTTCCAGTCCGTTGCGGATACCGTAATGGAACATGTCGTTGGTGATATAGTCTGCCAGTTCTTTGATCTGCTGACTGGCATTTCCCATGGCGACTTTTGTGTGAACATACTGAAACATAGCCAGATCATTGTTGCTGTCTCCAAAGCAGACAGTATCTTCCCAGGGAATCCGGAGAGCTTTACAGAGAACCTGGATCCCAAGAGCTTTGGAAAACCCTTTGGGAATAAATTCAATCGTAGTTCCGACGAAAGAGCCTTCATGATGGATGGCATCATACCAGTCTGCGAGTTGACGACATGCGGAATCCGGATCACTTCCCGGAAGGATTTTTGCGCTGATTTTATTGATTTCCATAGATGAAAGATTGCCTCTGATCGGTTTCCAGCGATTTCCCAGAGCTTTTGTGATCAAAGAAGCATACCAGTCTACAGAGTCATCGTATTCTTCTTTGTCATAATACATATAATCGGCCCCTTCCATAACGGGTACCATACCGCAGCTTCGCAGAATCTTAACGGACGCTTCTGCTGTTTTTGCGGTCATCTGACGGTTATATACCCGGTTCCCTTTATATTCGATATAAGAGCCGCAGGCGGCGATGATTCCGGTGAAACCGATTTCTTCTAGTTCTCTGGTGACAAAGGCACGGCTTCGGCCGGTACAAAGGAAAGCCATATGACCGTTGGCTGTCAGCTGACGTACGGCACGGACAGCACTGTCGGGAATTCCTTTCTGGATATCACAGATGGTTCCGTCTGCATCAAAAAACACGGCTTTTTTCATTTGAAATGACCTCCCGATGACGTTTTATATAAAATCATTATATCTTAGCGAAAATATAAAGTAAAGGTTTGACAAAAAGCACGTTATCAGAGATAATATAAAAATATATGTAAAAAAGGAAAGGTGAGAGGAAAAAGAATGAGTAGTGGAGATATTATTGCAATTTTGATTGCTTTTGTGGCCTATCTGGCGTTGATGGTCATTATCGGAGCAATCTATATGAAGAATACCAACGATTCAGAGGATTATTTTCTGGGTGGCAGAGGTCTGAGCGGTTGGGTGGCTGCGTTGTCAGCACAGGCTTCTGATATGAGTGGATGGCTTTTGATGGGGCTGCCGGGTTCCATTTATGCTTTGGGAACCGGTCAGGCATGGATCGCAATCGGACTGTTTCTTGGTACGGTGTTTAACTGGGTATGTATTTCTTCCAGACTTCGACGTTATACGATAAAAGCAAACAATTCTATGACGCTTCCGGCTTACTTTGAAAATCGTTTCCGGGATAAGAAAAGAGTACTTCTTCTGGTGTCATCTATTGTTATCGTAGTTTTCTTCCTGGTATATACCGCGTCGGCACTTTCTGCCGGTGGAAAACTGTTCAGCTCGGTATTTGGTGTTGATTACCATGTGGCTTTGGCAATTGGTGCTGCCGTAATTCTTGCTTATACTTTTATGGGCGGATTTATGGCTGTGTGTGTAACAGACTTTATTCAGGGAACTCTAATGCTGGTAGGACTTCTGATCGTACCGATTATCGCCTATGCTCTGGTAGGACCGGGAAATATTACGACTGCATTGGAACAAAGTCAGGTAGCAGGCGGTGCTTCCGGTTATCTGAGCCTGTTTTCTAATGGTGACAGACCTTATACAGCAGTTGAAATTGTTTCTCAGTTGGCATGGGGACTTGGTTATTGCGGTATGCCTCATATTTTAACAAGATTTATGGCGGTAAAGAATCAGAAAGAACTGAAAAAATCAAGGGTCATTGCTATTATCTGGGTAGCACTTTCTCTGGCAGCAGCGGTAGTGATCGGTATTGTGGGACGTGCTTATCTGTATCCGACGATTCTGGGTACAGAAGGGACGGCGTCTACAGAGAGTGTATTTATTGAAATGATCACCAAAATGTTTACACAGGATATGAACCTTCCGTTTATTGGAGGAATTTTCCTTTGCGGTATTTTGGCAGCGATTATGTCTACGGCGGATTCTCAGCTTCTGGTAACGGCATCTTCCGTTTCAAAAGATATTTACAAAGGAATTTTGAGTAAGGAAGCTGATGAGAAAAAAGTGCTGAAAGTAAGCAGAATTACAGTTATTGCAGTATCTGTACTGGCATTTATCATTGCATGGAATCCAAATAACAGTATTATGGGACTGGTATCCAACGCTTGGGCAGGTTTGGGCGCTGCTTTTGGCCCGATTGTACTGATGTCACTGTTCTGGAGAAGAACCAATTTTGCCGGTGCAGTTGCAGGTATTGTTTCCGGTGGCCTTACCGTTATTATCTGGGATTACATTCCGTTGATTGGTGGTCAGACCCTGGGTACAGTTACAGGTCTGTATTCTCTTGCGGTGGGATTTGTAATCAGTGTTTTGTGTATTGTGATTTTCAGTCTTTGCACAAAAGAGCCATCCATGGAAATTCTGGCGGAATTTGATGCAGTAAAGAACTGGAAGGAAGATTAAATAAAAAAAGAAGATAAAGTTATGAAAGAGAGTGTGGTGATATCCGGCACTCTCTTTTGTGTTATACAGGTTATTCAGTGGAATAGACCTTGAGGAATTGGTGGTTTTGTGATAGTCTGATATCAGAAAGTGAGAGAAGAGATGAATTATAAATTAACGATTGAGTATGACGGTACCCGCTATGAGGGCTGGCAGCGTCAAAGTACTACAGAGCAGACCATTCAGGGAAAAATTGAAAATGTACTGTCCAGAATGACCGGAAAAGAGATACAGATTGACGGTGCCGGAAGAACAGATGGGGGAGTTCATGCAAAGGGACAGGTGGCAAGTGTACATCTGGAACCGCGATGGAGTAATGAAGAGATTCTGGAATATTTGAATCAATATCTGCCGGATGATATTGGTATTGTGAAGGTGGAGAGAGTACCGGAAAGATTCCATGCACGTCTGTGGGCGACTGGAAAATGCTATTCCTATCGGATCGGTACAGACAGTTATAAATCAGTATTTGACAGAAAATACAGATATCCGTTGGGAGAAGAACTGGATGTGGAAGCGATGAAAAAAGCAGCACAGGATTTACTGGGAACCCACGATTTTAAATCTTTCTGCGGAAATTCCCGGATGAAAAAATCAACGGTGCGGACGATTGAAGAGATTCGGATTGAACAAAGCGAACATGAAGTAAAGCTTGTATATCGTGGGAATGGATTTTTACAGTATATGGTCAGAATCCTTACAGGAACTTTGATTGAGATCGGGCTTCACAAGCGTCCGGCAGATAGTATGCCGCAGCTCCTGGAGACGCGGGATCGAAGGAAGGCAGGGGTTACGGCACCCGCGTCAGGGTTGTGTTTGGAAGAAGTTTATTATTGAGAAATATAGAGAGGAAAAAGTATGAGAGACTGGAGTAATTGGCCGAAGGAATATTATGAAACAACAGAGAGAGAGGAACGTCTGGCTATCCTGAAAGAGCGTCTGGAATCGGAAGAGGCTGATGAGAAAGACAGGATTCGTATGAAGTTTTGGGAACTGCGTTATGCACAGCGTGACAAAATGCCGGAAGGGGTGGATTATTTTATTCGTTCCTGGATGAACATGTATTTTATATCGAAAAAGCCGGGAGCTTGGTGGTTGAAAAAACAGCAGCTGAAGGACCTGGAGAATGCAAAACAGGATTTTGGATTTGAACTTGCAAAAGAGTATGGGCAGGCAGGAGCGGAAGTACTGTATGATGAATTGTGCCACGGTGTAAAGTTTTATATTGGTCTTTGTAAAACTGACAGTAAATACAGTACACAGCTGATTGGTCTGATGAAGATGAAACCAAACCAGCTGGTGGAAAAAATAGGTAATGAAATCTGGAAAATTTCTTCTGTTGTACCGGAAGCTTTTGGACAGAAGGAAGAGTTTGAGATATTTGAAAAAGCGTGCTGTGATACTTTCTGGAATGAGTTTCCCAAGTATAAAGCCGATGAAGAAATAAAATTGAGGAGGTAACAGGTATGGCAATAAAATTTCATGAGAAAACCGGTGTTTTTCACATTTGGGGAAATGAGTTCAGTTATATTTTCTGTATATTGAAAAATCAGCAGCTGGGTCAGCTGTATTATGGGAAAAGACTGAAAGACAGAGAAGATTTTGACCGTATGCTGCTGTTGTCAAGAAGAGATATGGCACCGTGCGTATTTGAGGGGAATTCTATTTTTTCCATGGATGATATCAAACAGGAATATCCGGTGTATGGGAATGGTGATCTTCGGTATATGGCCTGCGAAATTCAGAGCCCGGATGGCAGCAGAGCCAGTGATTTCAAATATGTCTCCCATAGAATTTATGATGGGAAACCTGTTTTGAAAGAACTTCCCTGTACGTATGTGGAAAATGAGAAAGAGGCAGAGACTCTTGAAATTGTACTGACAGATTCCGTATTGGATACGGATATGATATTGAGTTATACCGTGTATGCAGAGTATCCGGCGCTTGTGAGAAATGTCAGGTTTGTATGCAGAAGTGAGAAAAATCTGAAGTTGGTAAAAGCAATGAGTATGAATCTGGATCTGGCAGACAGTGATTATGAGATGATGGATTTTGCCGGTGCATGGGGAAGAGAACGGTATGTAAAGAAACAGAAGCTTCATGTGGGTATTCAGAGTATCTACAGTCTGCGCGGTCACAGCAGTCATCAGTTTAACCCGTTTCTTATGCTGAAACGTCCGGAGACAGTAGAAAATTCCGGTGAAGTGATCGGAGTCAGCCTGATCTACAGTGGTAATTTCCTGGGACAGGTTGAAGTAGATAATTATCATGTGACCAGAGTTATGATGGGGATTCATCCGGAAGGTTTTGCGTGGAATCTGACAAATGGAACAGAGTTCCAGACACCGGAAGCGGTGATGGTATACAGCAATCAGGGAATGAATTATATGAGCCAGGTGTTCCACAAACTGTATCGCACAAGACTGGCAAGAGGCTACTGGAGAGACAAAGCCAGACCGATTCTGGTAAATAACTGGGAAGCTACTTATATGGATTTTGATGAAGAAAAATTGCTGGCAATCGCGAAAACGGCAAAAGATCTTGGTGTGGAATTGTTTGTATTGGATGATGGATGGTTCGGACATAGAGATGATGCGACCAGCTCTCTGGGAGACTGGTTTGCAGACCGGAGAAAGCTGCCGGATGGGATCGAAGGAATTGCAGATAAGATTACATCGCTCGGTATGCGGTTTGGTCTGTGGTTTGAGCCGGAGATGATCAGTATGGACAGTGAGCTTTATCGGGCACATCCGGATTATATGCTGAAAACACCGGGAAGAGTTCCTTGTCACGGAAGAAATCAGTTTGTACTGGATTTTTCAAAACCGGAAGTTGTAGACTACATAGCGGAGAGTATGGAAAAAATCCTGGCAAGCGGAAAAGTATCATATGTGAAATGGGATATGAACCGAAGCATCACAGATGGTTATTCGCAGGGACGGGATCAGGAATTTCAGGGGGAAGTGCTGCATCGGCAGATTTTAGGTATATACAGTCTGTATCAGCGCCTGACAGACAAGTTCCCGGAAGTGTTGTTTGAATCCTGTGCCAGCGGAGGAGCAAGATTTGATCCGGGAATGCTTTATTATGCTCCCCAGGCCTGGACATCGGATGATACAGATGCTCTGGAAAGATTGAAGATTCAATATGGTACCTCCTATTGTTATCCGATCTGTTCCATGGGAAGTCATGTTTCAGCGGTGCCGAACCACCAGGTGTTCAGGAATACGCCGATAAAAACCAGAGCGGATGTGGCATACTTTGGAACCTTTGGATATGAGCTGGATTTCAACAAACTTCCAAAGGAAGAACATGAGCAGATCAAAGAACAGATTACTTTTATGAAACAGCAGCAACAGTTGATTATGGAAGGAACCTTTTATCGTCTGCTCAGTCCTTTTGAGGGGACAGAGACGGCCTGGATGGTGGTTTCGCCGGATCGGAAAAAAGCGCTGGTGGGATACTACCGTATGCTGCAGCCTATGAATGAAGGATATCGCTGGCTGAAACTGGCCGGTCTGGATGCGGATGCAGAATACAGCATCAAGGATACGGAGTACTGTATGGCAGCAGATGCTTATACCTATTATGGGGATGAATTGATGGAAAAGGGATTTGATATCTCAGATACAGGATTCGGACCCGTGACACCGGAGATTTATCAGGGAGATTATCAGTCCAGATTATTTATCGTAGAACAAATATAGTTTTATTCGAATCATATGAGTAGTCTGTATTGCATATGATAAATCAAACCTTTCGGAGCAGTTTTGCAGTGAAGAATTCAAGTACTTCTAAGCCGCAATCTTTTTCAAAACGTCGTGACAGGATCGATTTCACTCTTCTGGTATTGGTGGTGCTGCTTTTGATTATCGGTTTGCTGCTTTTATACAGTACCAGTACATATAACGGAAGGGTGAAGTTTCACGATCCGGCTTATTATTTTAAAAAGCAGTTGTTTGCTACACTGTTAGGTCTGATGGCATTATATCTTGTTTCTCAGATGGATTACCATGTAATAGCACGATTTGCGCTGCCTCTTTATCTGTGTTCGCTGGGACTGTCTACGGCAGTTTTGTTTTTCGGACAGGAGTACAATGGTTCCAAACGGTGGCTGTCCCTTGGACCTCTGTCTTTTCAGCCGTCAGAATTTGCAAAGGTTGCAGTGGTAATTTTGCTTGCACATTTTATAAGTGAGAGTAAAAAGAGAACGGATAGTCTCTGGTTTATGGTGAAAACCATGGGTGTTCTTCTGCCGATTGTGGGACTTGTAGGAACGAATAATTTAAGTACTGCCATAATTATTCTGGGGATTGGAGTCATTCTTATTTTCGTGGCCAATCCAAAGTACCTGCCATTTGTAGGGGTAGGAGCGGCAGGGGTTGGATTTGTGGCTATTTTTCTCAGTATGGAAAGTTACCGTCTGGAGCGTCTTGCTATTTGGAGAGAACCGGAAAAATATGAAAAAGGATTTCAAACGATTCAGGGATTGTATGCGATTGGAAGCGGCGGCATTTTTGGAAAAGGACTGGGAAGCAGTCTGCAGAAATTAGGGTTTGTTCCAGAGGCTCAAAATGATATGATTTTTTCCATTATCTGTGAAGAGACAGGACTTGTGGGTGCTTCTCTGGTGATTTTGTTATTTGCCCTTCTGATCTGGCGCCTGATGGTAAATGCGATCCATGCCCCGGATCTTCTGGGAGAATTGATCTGTGCGGGTATTATGGGTCATATGGCGATACAGGTAATATTAAATATAGCGGTGGTCACCAATACGATCCCCAATACGGGAATTACCCTTCCCTTTATCAGCTACGGAGGCACATCGGTACTGTTTTTAATGAGTGAGATGGGTCTGGCTCTTTCTGTGAGTCGTTATAATCTTTTGGAATAACAGGATACTATAATCAAAACTGTAACCAAATTTCCATGATTGCATAGAATAAGATAACAGGATTTGCGGGAGTTAAATCAGTGGGAGAAATTTGGATTGACGGAGAAATTCCTCTGTCCGGTCAGGTTCAGATACAGGGATCAAAGAATGCGGCTCTGCCTATGATGGCGGCCGCTCTTTTACATGATGGAGTTACTGTCCTGCACAGATGTCCCAGAATTGCCGATGTATACGCCATGGAGAAGATACTGATTTCCCTGGGAGTAAAGACCAGTTGGGAACAGCACACGCTTACACTGGACTGCAGAAAAATAAAAGGCAGTGAGATTACGGGAGTATATGCGGAAAGTATGCGTTCTTCTGTGATCCTAATGGGAAGTATGTTATCAAGAATGAAAAAAGTACGGATCGTATATCCGGGTGGATGCACAATTGGAAAGCGTCCGATTGATCTGCATCTGAAGGTGTTTCAGGCCATGGGAGTCAGAATCGAGGAAGACAATGGAGTATTATTGGCATCCTGTGAAGCGAGAATGAAAGGGACGGATATTGAGTTCCCGTTTTCCAGTGTGGGTGCTACGGAAAACGGACTTTTAGCGGCAGTGAAAGCAAAGGGTATTACAAGACTTAAAAATTGTGCGGCGGAACCTGAAATATATCATCTGTGTCATTTCTTACAGGCCATGGGAGCAGAAATCAGAGGAATCGGTACCAGAGAACTGGAAATCCGCGGAGTGCAGGCACTTAGAAATGTGGAATATACTGTTCCGGCAGACCGTATCGTAGCCGGAACTTACCTTTTTGCAGCTGCAGCAACCAGAGGAATCGTAGAACTTCTGGATGCACCTGTAGATGAAATGGGAGCTGTTCTGAGGATATATGAGAAAATGGGTGGACAATGGGAGAGCAACAGTGTTAAACTAAGAGCGGATGCCCGTAAAATACAGTATCCGATTTCACAGATTGAGACGGCGTGTTATCCTGGTTTTCCCACAGATATGCAGTCGATTCTGATGTCGGTACTTCTGACAGTAAAAGGAGAGAGTCGGATCACGGAGCGAATCTTTGAAGATCGGTATAAGATCGTACCGCAGTTGAAAAAAATGGGTGCTTATGTTTGTATAACAGGCAGAGATGCACTGATCAAAGGAAATGGAAAACTGAAAGGTGCCCGGTTGGAAGCAGAAGAGCTTCGGGGAGGTGCAGCTCTTATCGTAGCGGGATTAGCAGCAGAAGGCAGAACGATTATTCAAAATTCTTGTTTTATAGAGCGGGGATATGAAGATATTGGATATGATCTCTCATGTCTGGGAGGCAAAATTCAGATAAAGGAGCAGTTGAACAGATGAAAAGATTTCATATGAGAATCCAGCTTACAAAAGCTGGTAAAAAGGCAGTGGCTTGTGCAGTGGCGGGTGCTGCGGTGCTGGCCCTGCTTTTATTTTTTGTTTTGTTTCGGGTTACAACAGTGGAAGTGGTGGGGAGTACCAGGTACACAGATAAACAGATCCGGGAATACGCGATGGATCATCCGCTGACATCGAACACTTTGCTGGTAATTTTATTTAAAAGCCATATAGAGGCGGAGGATATTCCTTTCGTGGAATCCTTTGATCTGGAAAAACTGGATATGCATACGATTCGAATTCATGTAAATGAAAAGAAAATTGTTGGATATGTGATTCAGGGAACGGACAAATTATATTTTGACAAAGACGGATTTGTGGTTGAAAAGGAATCCATGACAGAAGAAGAAATCGCGCAGCTGGAGTCAGAAGTGGACGAGCTGGAAGAACTGAAAAAGCAGGCACTTCGGGAGGAAGCTCTTCAGAGAGCAAAAGAGGCGGAAGAAGCTCTTACAGGAAAAATCAGTTCAGAGGAAGATGATGAACAGGAAGAACAGGATGACGGGGAAACTGCAGGTGAAGATCAGAGAACGGGGACGGAAGAAGATGCTCAGTCTCTTCAGGCAGAGGAAGTAGATCTCGGAAATGAAAGTGCTACAGAATTCCATGCAGCTGTTACGGATGTTCCCCGGGTAATCGGGCTGAATTCGGATAATATAACACTGGGGGAGAAAATTGAAACTGAAGATGACAGTGTATTTAATACAATTCTCGGCATTACACGGATTGTGGAAAAATATGGAATTCTTCCGGAAATTGTTTGTTTTGATGAAAATATGCAGATTACGCTTGTATATCAACAGGGCAACATTCATTGTAAACTAGGAAAAGATACTTTACTGGAAGAAAAAATTACCCGTGTGGCAGCAATTCTGCCAAAACTGGAAGGAATGACAGGTATCCTGCATCTGGAGGATTACATGACAGATACAGTCAATATTATTTTTTCCAGGGAATCCTTGTATACACTGAAAAGTACCATTGCTGAAATCGCCGGAACATGGGAGTCACCGAAAGAAGATACAAAGGATACAGGTGATACTGCGAAAGAAGATATAAAAGATACAGGTGATACTGTGAATGAAGGTGTGGAAGCGGGAGAGACCCAAACTGTGCCGGAAGAAGGCGTGGAAGAGTGAAATATCCGGGAAGGCTTATAAAAAAAGTGTGAATTTCGAAAAAAAGAGTTGATTAATTGGAAAAGAGATTATATTATATATCTATATGTAACTATACAGAATTAGGTAAAAGTACCCCGAGGGGAATAATAGATGCGTAAGCAAAGAAGGAGGAAGTACTTTGTTAGAAATTATGACAAATGAAGCGGAATCATCTGCAAAGATTATAGTAATTGGTGTAGGTGGCGCTGGTAATAACGCAGTAAACCGCATGGTAGAAGAGACAATCGGCGGTGTGGAATTTGTAGGAGTGAATACTGATAAGCAGGCATTAACTCTGTGCAAGGCTCCAACCGTATTACAGATAGGCGAAAAACTGACAAAAGGACTGGGAGCAGGAGCAAAACCTGAGATTGGTGAGAAAGCGGCAGAAGAAAGTACAGAAGAGATTCGTCAGCTGATGGAAGGTGCCGACATGGTATTCGTTACATGTGGTATGGGTGGCGGAACCGGTACCGGAGCAGCACCTATCGTTGCAGGCATCGCAAAAGAAATGGGTATTCTTACTGTAGGTGTTGTTACTAAACCCTTCCGTTTTGAAGCAAAAACCCGTATGAGCAATGCTCTGATGGGTATTGATAAATTAAAAGACAATGTAGATACATTGATTGTTATTCCGAATGACAAACTTCTTGAGATCGTTGATCGTCGGACAACGATGCCGGAAGCACTGAAGAAAGCTGACGAAGTACTGCAGCAGGCTGTTCAGGGTATCACAGATCTGATCAATATGCCGGCTCTGATCAATCTGGACTTTGCAGATGTTCAGACTGTTATGAAAGATAAAGGTATCGCTCATATCGGTATTGGTGAGGCGAAAGGTGATGATAAAGCGCTGGAAGCCGTTCAGCAGGCAGTATCCAGTCCTCTTCTGGAAACTACGATTCAGGGTGCAAGCCATGTGATCATCAATATTTCCGGAGATATTTCTCTGATGGATGCCAACGACGCAGCAAGCTATGTTCAGAGTCTGGCAGGCGAGGACGCAAATATTATCTTCGGTGCGATGTATGATGATACTGCAGTGGACGCTGCTAAGATTACAGTTATCGCTACCGGTTTGAATGATGCAACAGCGAAACAGCCAAGTGTCAGCAAAGCATCCGCTGTAAAACCTTCCGCTCCGAAGGCTGAGACAACAGCAGCTTCTGCAGCTCCGGAAAGACCTACATTTTCTCAGGGTCTGACCATGCCTAGCTATCAGATGCCAAAAGCACCGACAAGTGCTCCGACAGCAAGTAATATTCCGAAGAAAGATATCCAGATTCCGGATTTCTTAAAGAGAAGATAATTGAAAGATGAGAATGCACATACAGGTGTCGTATCAACATACGGCACCTGATTTTTATAAAAAGGAAGATTATATGAACGATCATGAATTATTAATGGTTTATGGGACAGATTATAAAGAGACGACGAAGAAGCTTTTGGAGGAAGCAAAGCTGGCAGAGAGGGTAGCAGGAAAAAACAGCCTGATCGGGATTAAACCGAATCTGGTATCTCCGTCAGAAGCTTCCTGGGGGGCGACTACACATCCTGAGGTTGTAGCTGGTATCATTGAATATCTACAGCAAAAAGGATTTAAAAATTTGGTAATGCTGGAAGGTTCCTGGGTAGGTGACAGGACACAGGAAGCTTTTGAAGTATGTGGTTATGATAAGATTTCCAGGGAATATCAGGTTCCTTTCTGGGATATGCAAAAAGATACTTCGTCTTTGCATGATTGTGGGGGGATGGAGCTGCGCATCTGTGATAAGGTTGAAAAACTGGATTTCCTGATCAATGTTCCGGTAATGAAAGGACATTGTCAGACAAAAATCACCTGTGCATTAAAAAATATGAAAGGTTTGATACCGAACACAGAAAAACGTCATTTTCATGCGATGGGACTTCACAAACCCATTGCCCATCTGGCTGTAGGAATTCATCAGGATTTTATTGTGGTGGACAATATTTGTGGTGACTGGGATTTTGAGGATGGAGGTAATCCTGTAGTTATGAATCGGGTCATGGCAGGTGCAGATCCGGTTTTGATCGATTCCTGGGTGTGTCATCAGATGGGATATAAAGTGGATGAAGTACCATATATCCGTATGGCAGAAAAACTGGGCGCCGGTTGTGCTGACTGGAAACAAGTACAGGTGAGGGAAATCAATCAGCCATCAGAAAAATTGGAGGTTTCCGGGAAACGAAAGATTGTGGAGCTGAAAGACGCAGTGGAAGAAGTGGAATCCTGTAGTGCCTGCTATGGATATTTAATTCCGGCTCTGGACAAATTAAGAGAAGAAGGGCTTTTGGACAGGCTGGATGTAAAAATTGCCATTGGTCAGGGATATCGGGGAAAAA
This sequence comes from Lachnospiraceae bacterium, assembly GCA_004556655.1. Taxonomy (GTDB): domain Bacteria; phylum Bacillota; class Clostridia; order Lachnospirales; family Lachnospiraceae; genus Oliverpabstia. The sequence goes on from SFGF01000023.1 coordinate 29,792, forward strand.
TCGGCAAACTGGGTATTGGGCATTGTACAAAGAATTTTGTATGCCATGTGGAAGGATGTCCGCCTACAGAACAGCAGATTTATGAGTTTTTGAAAAAATATCTTCAGGAGGTAGATTTATGAGAATTTTATTTTATGATACCAAAAGTTACGATAAAGAATCATTTGAAAATAAGCGAAAAGAGTACCCGGACATTCAGATCGATTATCTGAAATCTGAATTGGCTCCCAGCACAGCAAAGCTTGCAAAGGGATATGATGCGATTTGTGCTTTTGTGAGCAGTGATGTGGGAACGCAGACCATCGAGGCTCTACATGCATGTGGTGTGAAGCTGATCTTGATGCGCTGTGCCGGATTTAACAATGTAGATATTGACAAGGCGAAGGAATGTGGAATTAAGGTTCTGCGTGTGCCGGGATATTCTCCGGAAGCGGTAGCGGAGCATGCGATGGCATTGGCTCTGGCAGCAAACAGACGTATTCATAAAGCATATGTTCGCGTCAGAGAAAATGATTTCAGCCTTGGGGGAATGCTTGGGTTTAATTTTTATCAGAAAACAGCCGGCATTGTGGGAACAGGAAAGATCGGTGCGGCTATGGCAAGAATATGTCATGGGTTTGGAATGAAAGTAATCGCTTATGATCTGTATCAGAATCCATCATTGGATTTTGTAACGTATGTATCGCTGGATGAATTGTTGGCTCAGAGTGATCTGATTTCCCTGCATTGCCCGCTGATGGATGAGACGTATCATCTGATCAACAAAGAAACGATTCAAAAAATGAAGGATGGGGTCATTCTTGTAAATACTTCCAGAGGTGGTCTTGTAAAAACGGACGATCTTATTGAGGGAATACGTGCAAGAAAATTTTTTGCAGTTGGTCTTGATGTATATGAGGAGGAGAAGAAAAATGTATTTGAGGATCGTTCTGACGATATCATGGAATCTTCGGTAACAGCCCGCCTTCTTTCATTTCCCAATGTAGTGATCACCTCTCATCAGGGATTCTTTACCCAGGAGGCGTTGGAAGCCATCAGTGAGACCACCTTGAATAATGCGGTAGCTTTTGAAAAAGGAGAGAGAACAGGAAACGAAGTGGAATAATACTTATGCAGATTAACAAAGATATAATTACGAAAGAAGCGGAAAAATTCATTACTCATATTTTTCTTTTGCCTGAGACGGAATCTGTACGGGTAAAAGATATTGTGGTCAGAAAAGAGGAGAGTATATCTGAGAAACTGAAGAAAATGGTGGAAAAAAGCTACCATGACTGTTACAGTGATCTGGATTTGCATGTTACAGTCCGGATAAATCCCAGTGACCCGGTGACACCTTCAGAATATCTGAAACGACCAGACAGGTTTGGACTTGATGATGAGACCTGTCTGGGATTTGATTTTGTCAGCGAAAACAGAATGTATCGCATGGTCATGAGAAATGGAGTGCGATATGATATGGGGATTGATTTTGTATATGATGACAAAGCAGGTATTATACAGTTGTTGCCTGTACAGACAAAAAACAGCAATCCAAACTGGCCTTTACAGAATGTGAATCGTTTTTGGTTCGTTCAGGTACAGGCATTGGGCAAACTGTATCGAAAGGATTATCTGATCGGAGATCATCTTGCCAATATGAATTTGAATGAAACACTGGTGCAGCAGATGGTTCTGAGAGACCTGAAATATGGTACCAACCATCATAGATACGGGTATGAGGAGGAATTAATCTATCTGAAATACAAAAACGATTGCCCGATTCAAGCAGAACAAAAAGTTTTTCAGATGATTTCCGAAAAATTATATTGCGCTGCGTTAGCCTATGATGAGTTAACATCAGCATTTTATCCGGATTATCGAAAGAGAAGTCAGGATTATTTTGAACTCTGGCAATGCTATGAATACAATCGGATAGTGAAAACAGATAAATAATTCAGGCGATCAGTTGTGAGAATTATAAAAAGAAATATAAAATTTGGAAAAAGTGCTTGCATTATTTGAAGGTGTATGGTAATATAAATCCTGGTTTTAGCAAACCAGGATTTGCCGCTGTGGCGGAATTGGCAGACGCACTTGACTCAAAATCAAGCGGTTAACAGCCGTGCCGGTTCGAGTCCGGCCAGCGGCACTCTTTAGAGCCCCGATTTTAGGGGCTTTTTTCATTTTGTGTGATATCCCGTGTTGGAAGACTGAATAGATCTACATAAAAATTTTAAATATTTTTCTCTTTCCTTTTTTGGAAAGTGTGCTATAATAATGCCTATGGAAGCATAGCTCAGCCGGGATGAGCGTTCGCCTCACACGCGAGAGGTCATGGGTTCGAGCCCCATTGCTTCCATCTTTTGCAGGTATAGTTCATTGGTAGAACACCAGCTTCCCAAGCTGGGGAGGCGGGTTCGATTCCCGTTACCTGCTGTTAAAGTCCTGTAAAACGGGACTTTTTTCATATAACAGGAAAGTCATTATATTTTCCCATAATGCAAAAACTAAGGAGGCTGTATGATTCTTGATATTATAGTTTTGATCGTAGGATTTGTACTACTGATAAAAGGCGCGGATTTCCTGGTTGTTGGAGCTTCCGGTATTGCCGAAAAATTCCATATTCCTCCGATTGTAATCGGATTAACGATCGTGGCATTCGGAACAAGCGCCCCTGAGGCGGCGATCAGTATATCTGCCGGGTTGAAAGGAGTCACAGGTATATCGATCGGAAATGTACTTGGCAGTAATATTATCAATATTTTGCTGATTCTCGGAATTACGGCCTGTATTGTACCTCTGAAGGTGGAAAAAAATACTATCTGGAGAGAAATACCTTTTACTGTAGGCATTACGGTATTATTGGTAGTTATGGGAGCAATATTCGGGGAAGTCGGATTTTTCACAGGGTGTATATTCTGGATTTTATTTATAGGTTTTCTGGTATATCTGTTTCGAATGGCAATGAAGAATCAGGAAGAAGTTGTGGAATGCCCTCATAAGAGGCAGCCTGTATGGGTACTTGCCCTGGTGACCGTGATCGGTCTGGCAGCCATCATACTGGGAAGTAATATGACGGTTGACAGTGCTTCCAATATTGCGTCAAGACTGGGGATGAGTGATCGTCTGATTGGTTTGACAATTGTAGCATTTGGAACTTCGCTTCCAGAGCTGGTGACTTCTATCACAGCGGCACGAAAGAATAATGTGGATATTGCTATTGGAAATATTGTGGGAAGTAATATCTTCAATATTCTGTTTGTACTGGGAACGACTTGTCTGGTGACAACGGTACCGTACGCATCCAAATTCCTGATTGACGGAATTGTATGTATTGGTGCGGCAGTGCTTCTGTGGCTTTGCGTGGTAAAAACAAAAGAATTGAAACGATGGGGCGGAGCTTTATTTTTGATTTGTTATGCGGGATATTTTGTATATTTGTTGATGTGATCCGCTAAGTAAAAGATTCATTTTTTAGAGAAATGGAGGAAAAAAATATGAATGAAACATTACAGACATTAAAAAACAGAAGAAGCGTGAGATCTTATCTTCCGGAACAGATTAAAGATGAAGAACTGCAGCAGATTCTTGAAGCAGGTATCTATGCACCTACCGGTATGGGAGCTCAGTCTCCAATCATAGTTGTCGTTCAGGACAAAGAGACGATTGCGTACCTTTCAAAGCTGAATGCTGCTGTGATGGGAAGTACGTCTGATCCGTTTTATGGTGCGCCTACGGTAGTTGTAGTATTGGCAGACAGAAGCAGAGGTACCTGTGTGGAGGATGGCAGCCTTGTAATTGGCAACATGCTGAATGCGGCAGCTTCTCTGGGCGTAGGTTCCTGTTGGATCCACAGAGCGAAAGAAGTATTTGATACACCTGAAGGCAAAGCGCTTCTTGAAAAATGGGGAATTCAGGGAGATTACGTAGGAGTTGGAAATTGTATTCTCGGATATGCAAAAGGAGAAATTCCCGCAGCTAAACCAAGAAAAGAAAATTATATTTACCGGGTATGATCAAAGTCCGGGAATAACAAGGAGAAAGAACCATGGCTGGAAAGACAAGCTGTGATACCTGCAGTAACTTTGTATACGATGAAGAAAGTGAATGTTATTGCTGTGATATCAATCTGGATGAGGACGAGATGTACCGGTTTTTGAGTGATACATTTTATAATTGTCCGTATTATCAGTTGGATGATGAATACCGGATTGTACGGAAACAGATGTAAAAGACAGGCATAAGACGGGTTCATTATTATAATTGGCAAATGGAGGAATAAGATGTATAAGTACAGAGATCAAAAAGAAATGAGAATGGCGATTAACGGCAGGATGATTACCATGTTGGCGGGTATTTTTATTGTCACTACGGCTATTTCCACAACGTTGCGATATGGGATAGGACTGCTGCAGTCTGCTTCGGAAGCTGCAAAAGGAACGGAAGATTTTGTAACTGCTTTGGAACAGCTGGGTGTAGGAGTTGGATTTATCCGGTTTGTTGCAGTGTTTTTATTGCTGACGACTATGTTTGAAGTTTTTGTAGGTGTCTTTGCGGCGCGATTGTCCAATCGCCTGGATAAAGCACAGCTGACTTTTAAACTGAGTATTGCACTGCTTGTGGTTGAGGTAATTTTGCTTGTACTGATGCTTAGAACACAGATGATGCTGCTGTCAAATCTTCTGATGCCATGCTGTCTGATCTGGGGAACTTCTCAGCTTAGAAAGCTTTCAAAACTATACCCGGACCGTACTTTTGCCGTGGAACCAAAACAGAGGGAAAAACGGAAAAAAGGTGAAAAGTCACAGGCTCAGTCTCAGCCACAGAAAAAAAGTCTGATGGATCGTGCTATGACACAGGCCAGAGAAGATGTAGTCTGGCCGCCTGTGGGGGAAACCGTGACAGAAGAAAAAACGCAAGATAATTGACTATAAGGATGCAGTAGTAACGATAGAGTAAACCCCGGAGGGCAGAGAAAAACTCTGCGCTTCCGGGGTTTTTCGAACAAACAAAATCGAGAACAAGCAGGATATGGAGGAAAAGATGCGTTTTTTTCATTTATCAGATTTACATATAGGAAAACAGTTTTATGGATATTCTCTACTGGAAGATCAGGAATGGATATTAAAAGAAATATTGAGTCTGGTGAAAGAGAGGAAGCCGGATGCTGTGCTGATTGCAGGAGATATATATGATAAATCTGTGCCGTCAGCAGAAGCTGTAGCAGTACTGGATTGTTTTTTGACTGAACTCGCCGGGATACAGCCGTCGATTCCTGTAATGATCATAAGTGGAAATCATGATTCTCCGGAAAGGCTTGCTTTTGCAGGAGGGATTCTGGAAAACCAGCAGGTTTATATCTCAGGTCTTCCTCCGACAACACCGGAAGAATATTTGAAAAAGATTACTTTGGAGGATGAGTGGGGAAAGGTGGATTTCTGGCTGCTTCCCTATATGAAACCAGGATATGTAAGAAGAGTTTTTCCGGGAGATGAGCCGGAGACCTGTCAGGAGGCAGTGAGCCGGATGATAGACAGGGAAAAACTTGATACAGAAAAAAGAAATGTAATTCTCAGTCATCAGTTTTATATAGCGGGCGGTGTGGGACCAAAGCAAAGTGATTCAGAGACAATCGTAGTGGGCGGTTTGGATCAGGTGGATATAAAATGTCTGGATGGATTTGAATATGCAGCATTAGGACATATACATCGTCCTCAGCTGATGGGGAAACTGTCTGTGCGATATTGTGGAACGCCGCTTAAATATTCTGTCAGTGAATGGAATCAGGAAAAATCTTTGACAGAAGTAGAACTGAGAGAAAAAGGCAGTCAGCCCATAATCACACAGATTCCGTTGCATCCTCTGCGGGATGTAAAGATTATTCGAGGAAAACTGGAGAGTATTATATGTGAAGCTGAGAAAGGAAAATCATCGGAAGAAAAGATATGTCAGGATTATGTGAGTGTGGTGCTTACGGATGAACAGGATCCCTATCAGCCGAAAGAACGTCTGGAAGCTATATTTCCACAGATTCTTGAGGTGCGGATGGACAATTCCCGAACAAATAGTCAGGAATGGATGGAGAAAGAGAAGGATACTGTTACAGATCCGCGGGAAGTGTTTCAGAGATTTTTTCAGCAGATGCAAGGGCGGCAGATGGATGAAGAAGAGCAGCAGATTATGGAAGATGTATTTGCAAGGGTAGAGGAGGAGAGCAGATGAAACCTGTATACTTAAAAATGTCGGCTTTTGGATCCTATGCCCGGGAAACGATTATTGATTTTAGAAAGGTAAATCAAGGGGTATTTTTGATCACAGGAGATACCGGTTCCGGAAAGACTACAATCTTTGATGCTATCACCTATGCTCTTTATGGGCAGACCAGTGGAGGCAGAAGAGAAGGGGCCATGATGAGAAGTCAGTATGCCGAGCTTACTACGAAAACATTTGTGGAACTGGAATTTGAGAGTAAAGGTCAGACATATAAAGTAATCAGAAATCCTGAATATGAAAGAGAAAGCAAAAGAAAAAATAAAGATGGAGAACGGACGACAACGAAAGAAAAAGCGGGTGTGGAGTTGTATCTTCCGGATGGAAGTCTGTACCATGGAAACCGGCAGGAAATAAACCGTAAGCTGGCAGAAATCCTGGGAGTAGATGCCAGACAGTTTACGCAGATTGCCATGATCGCTCAGGGGGATTTTTTGAGATTGCTTCTGGCTAAATCAGATGAGAGAAAAGAGATTTTTTCAAAAATATTTGATACAAAGATTTTCTGGAAAATACAGGAAGAGCTGAAAAATATGGCAAAGCAACTTTATATTGGGCTGGAAGACAATCGGAAAGCCTGTTTTCGGGAAATAGAGCAGTTGGCAGATGGCATGGCGAACAGGGAAAATGATGATCAGGACGGAGATAGAAATAGGGGTATTTTTATAGAGACGCTGCGGATGATACTGGAAGGAGATTCCCGGGAACCGGATCTGGAAAGTGCGATAAAGACGGCCGAGCAGCTGACAGCATTGGATCAGAAAGATTACGAAGAACTGCAGGCTCGGGGAAAGCAAAGTACCAGGCAGCTGGAGAATCAAAATAGAATCTATAGTCTTGCCAGAGAGAGGAATGCACAATATCAGGAACTGGAAAAGGTCAGAGCAGACTGGGATGTTCTGGAAAGTGGAAAAGAGCAGTGGAATCAGAAAAATGATTTACTGGAATGGAGTAAGAAGGCCCAACTTGTTCAGCCGTTGGAGCAGGCATATCTGCAAGCCGGCAAAAACCTGCAGGAAACACAGGTAAGACTGGAAAAATTGCAGAAATGGTTTGCAGTTCACGGACAGGATAGAGAAAAGAAAGAGCTGCAGCTGGAAAAATGGAAAGAATTTCAGAAAAAACTGGATGAAAAAGAAGTACCGGTTCTGAACCGTCTCAGACAGTCACTGGAACAGTACAGTGGACTTCAGTCCAGATTACAAAGTGCAGCAAGGCTGGAAAAACAGTGTAAAAATTGTCAGGCATTGTATCAGGCTGCTGAAGCACGTTATCTGAAGCTGGCGGCAGACTATGAACAGATGTATCAGGCATATTTTCGTGAGCAGGCGGGAATTCTGGCACAAGAATTGAAAGAGGGAATCCCCTGTCCTGTCTGTGGTTCCCGGGAACATCCGCAGAAAGCAGTGCTTTCTGAACACGCGCCCAACAGGGAGCAGGTGGAAAATATGAAAAAAGATCGCGATCTGGCAGAACGTAAAAGAGAAGAGGAGCAAAAAAAGCTCCTGGACAGTACCGGAAAAATGGAGCAGGAGATGGCAGTGATTCGGGAACTGGAAAAGCAGCTTCTGGGTGAAGAAAAACGGAACGTTTCCTTAGAACAGATTCGGCAGCGATGGGAAGATTGGGAGAAAAAAGCACAGGAAAGACTTATAAAAGGTCAGAAGCAGATCGATGATACAACCAGAAAACTGGAAGAGAGCAGTAAAAGTTACCAGAAAGCTGTTCAGGAGGAGAGTCAGAGGAAGGGACAGCTGGAAGAAAATGAAAAACTTCTGAAAACACAAAAGGAGCTTTTGGAGAAGGAACAGAAAAAGTTTCTGCAAGCTGTTGAAAAACAGGGATTCCCGGATGAAGAACATTATAGACGATGTCGGATGGATAAGCGGGAGATGGAACGTCTGGAAAAAGAGCTGACAGCTTTTAAGAACAGAAAGATAGAAACAGAACAGAAAAAGAAGATTCTTGAGAAACAGCTGGAAGGAAAAGAAAGACCGGAATTGGAGCGAATCGGTCAGGAACTGGAAAGGATGAGAAAGGAACAAAAACATCTGGAGAAAGAACTGAGACAGGTATACAGCAGACGGGAGAAAAACCGCATAGCGTACAAAAAGCTCTGCAATCTGGCAGATGAAAGAAAGAACCTTAGAAGCCGCTATGAAAAAGTTGGAAATATCAGCAGAACGGCGAATGGAAATCTGAGCGGAAATGTAAAAATAGATTTTGAATCTTATATGCAGAGGCAATACTTTGAACAGATGATTGCCTGTGCCAACCATCATTTGCAGAAGATGGCGGCCGGACAATTCCTTCTGAGATGTCGGAGCCTTGAAAATCTTTCTACACAGGGGAATGCAGGGCTGGATCTTGATGTCTACAGTATGGTTACAGGAAAAGTCCGGGATGTAAAAACACTTTCCGGCGGGGAATCCTTTATGGCAGCTTTGTCGCTGGCACTGGGAATGACAGATGTGATCACACGAACAACAGGAGCAGTCCGTATGGAAACTCTTTTTATTGATGAGGGATTTGGATCGCTGGATGAAAATTCCAGGGAGCAGGCAATACGGATTTTACAGGGACTGGCAGGAGGAAATCGTCTGGTGGGAATTATTTCCCATGTGACAGAACTGAAAGATCAGATCGAGCAGCAGCTGGTAGTGACAAAAACCAGGACAGGAAGCCAGGCTGCATGGGGAAAGAGCATTTAGACCAATAGAGAATCCATGGTTTATAGAAAATGATTTCGGAGGTGTGCGTATTGGAATTAAATAAAGACAATATGAAGAAAATCATGTTATTGATTGTATTTACTATTTTGGTGTTTGTAGGAGTAAATAATCTTTCTACCGTATGGAGATGCATTTCTCTGGTATTTCATATGCTGTTTCCCTTTATTATGGGATGTGCAATAGCCTTTATCATTAATCTTCCTATGAGAAGTATTGAAAAGCATATTTTTCAGAGAGAAAAGTGGAAAGACAAAAAGTGGGTCAGGAAAATAGCAAGACCAGCCAGTCTGATTCTGGCACTTTTGCTGATCATTGCGATTATTCTTCTGGTGTTTTTTGTAGTGGTACCGCAGTTGAGTGATACGGTAATAGAACTGGGATATGATATCAGCCATTTCTGGCCAAAAGTTCAAAGATGGGCGATTGCACTTTTCGATGATAATCCGGAAATCGCAAACTGGATTACAACGTTGGAAATTGACTGGGAAAGTATTATGCAGCAGGCAATCGGTTTCCTGAAGTCAGGAGCCGGAACACTTTTAGGGTCAACATTCAGCGTGGCAAAAGTAATTGTAAACTCCGTGACAAATTTTGCGATTGCTTTTGTATTTGCGATGTATATTCTTCTGCAAAAAGAAAAGCTTCAGGTCCAGAGCCGCAAAGTAATGTACGCATTTTTGCCGGAGAAAGTAGTGGAAACCATTTTGGATGTATGCAGTTTGGCAAATCGTACCTTTTCCAATTTCTTTACCGGTCAATGTTTGGAGGCCATGATCCTTGGATGTATGTTTGTCGTCGTAATGTCGATTTTGCGTTTCCCATATGCTCTGCTGGTAGGTATTTTGATTGCGTTTACTGCTTTGATTCCCATATTCGGGGCTTTTATTGGATGTGCGGTAGGAACATTCCTTATTCTTATGGAAAACCCCATGCAGGCACTGGCATTTATCATAGTATTTCTGCTGTTACAGCAGATTGAAGGAAATCTGATCTATCCTCATGTGGTGGGGAATTCAGTGGGGCTTCCTTCTATATGGGTTCTGGTTGCGGTATCCCTGGGCGGCAGTCTGATGGGAGTTGTGGGAATGCTGGTATTTATTCCGCTGGTATCAGTGGTATATACACTGTTCAGAAAATATGTATACAGAAGGCTGAAAGAAAGAAAAGTTTTGTCAAAATGTGAAAAAAGATAATGAAAATATCATATAATAAACAGACAGGAGAGATACAGAATGAAAACTTATGAAGAAACAGAAAAAAAAGAAATGGAAAACCTGGCTAAGCTTTATCGGGATTTTCTGGATGCAGGAAAAACAGAGAGAGAATGTACGGCAAATATTTGCCGGATTGCCCGGGAGAACGGATACAAAGATCTGGAAGAAATTCTGGATAAAGGGGAATCTTTAAAAGCAGGAGATAAAATTTATGTGGCAAATATGAAAAAATCAGCATTGCTCATGCAAATAGGTGAGGAACCGTTGGAAAAGGGAATGCTTCTGATGGGATCCCATATTGATTCCCCAAGACTGGATCTGAAGCAGAAACCTCTGTATGAGAAAAATGGAATGGCATACCTGGATACGCATTATTATGGTGGAATCAAGAAATATCAGTGGGTAGCATCCCCTATGGCGCTGCATGGTACTGTAGCAAAAACAGATGGAAGTATGATTCAGATATCAGTGGGTGAAGATCCGGAGGAACCGGTGATCGGAGTTACGGATCTTCTGGTACATCTTTCATCCAAACAGATGGAGAAGAAGGGAAGCACAGTGATCGAAGGGGAAGCACTGGATATACTGGTGGGAAGTTATCCGGTGAGCGAGGAAGAAGAAGAAAAACCTGTAAAAGCGTACATAGCAAAACTGTTAAAAGAACAATATGGGATAGAAGAGGATGACTTTGTGTCAGCGGAACTGGAGGTTGTACCGGCAGGAAAAGCAAGAGATTTTGGTCTGGATGCCAGTATGATCATGGCTTATGGACAGGATGACAGAATTTGCGCGTTTTGTTCCCTTATGGGATTTTTGTACAGCAAAGCTTCTGCAAAGACAAAAGTCTGCATGTTCGTTGATAAAGAAGAAATCGGAAGTGTAGGTGCAACAGGTATGCATTCTCGTTTTCTTGAGAATACTGTTGCTGAAGTGATGGAATGTCTGGGTCAGTATACAGAACTGAAACTTCGCAGAGCATTAAAAAATTCCTGTATGTTGTCGGCTGATGTGAGTGCCGGTTATGATCCTCTATATGCAGATGCCTTTGAGCAGAATAATTCGGCATATCTTGGCAAAGGACCGGTGATCAATAAATATACCGGCTCCAGAGGAAAGAGTGGATCCAACGATGCCAGTGCGGAATATATTGGAAAACTGAGAGGCATTTTTGATAAAGAAAATATCATGTATCAAACTGCTGAACTTGGCAAAGTGGATGTAGGCGGCGGTGGAACTATCGCTTATATACCGGCTGTGTATGGCATGAATGTGGTTGATATGGGAGTTGCTGTCCTGAATATGCATGCACCGTACGAAATCAGTTCCAAGGCAGATATATATGAGACATGTAAATGCTATAAGACATTTTATGAAATGTTGAACTGATTTCTCGAATGAAGGGATGAAAGGATATGGAAAGCAGAAAAGATTATCTTATGTTTGTATTGGAAAAACTGAGAGAGAGAATCCGTAAAATCGATCTGATGATTCTGGAAGGAGAAAAAGAGATCGAGGGAATGCATGATTATTACTGGAAAAATTATACGGAGATGGATCAGTATGGATATGAAAATTTTGATAATCAGCAGGCACTTCTGAGCCAGATCAACACCAATCAGGAACAATTAAAACTGCGAAACAGATTGAGAAAAATGCTGGATTCGCCCTATTTCGGAAGAGTAGATTTTTGTTACGAGGGCGAGGATGAGCCGGAAACTTTCTATATTGGAATCGGAAATTTTGCGGAGGATGCTGGGAAAATTCCGTTGATTTATGACTGGAGAGCTCCTGTGAGCGGATTGTTTTATGATTTTGATAAGGGACCGGCTTTTTATGAAGCTCCGGGCGGCTGTATGGAAGGAGAAATCACATCCAAATGGCAGTATAAGATCCGTTATGGAAAAATGGTGTATGCATTTGAGAGTGATATTAAAATTGATGATGATATTCTAAAAGCAGAATTGGGTGCCAATGCGGATGTACAGCTGAAGAACATCATCCGTACTATTCAGAAGGAGCAGAATGCAATCATTCGTAATACGAAAGACCGTATTCTGGTGATTCAGGGAGCTGCGGGGAGTGGAAAAACCTCTGTGGCTTTGCATCGTATCGCTTATCTTTTATATCATGATAGAAAGAATCTGCAGTCATCCAATATTTTAATTCTGTCTCCAAACAGCGTGTTTTCGGACTATATTTCTCATATTCTCCCGGAACTGGGGGAAGAAAATATCCGGGAAATGAGCTTTGATTTGTTTGCTTATCAGGAACTGCTGGATACGATCGGGGACTGTGAAGACAGATATGATTTGATCGAGCAGAATATGCAGGATCCGTCCCGGGGAGAAATGTATCACAGGAAGCAGTCAAAAGAGTTTATCAGTCAGATGGAAGGATTTCTGGCGGTATTGGAAGACGAGCTGATGTGTTTTAAAGATGTGGAATACAGAGGATATAAGATTTTGTCTTCAAGAGTGATATCCCTGTTTTACTATCAGTTTCAGGATATTCCTTTGCTGTCAAGAATGGATGCAGTGATGGAATATTTTATGGATGAATATGAGACGCTGATGGGAAAAGATCTTCCGGAAGAAGAAAAGATGTATTGGCAGGATAAATTCCGAAGTATGTATGAGACAAGAGACCTGTACCGTATTTACAGCCGTTTTCTGGAGTCGGAAGGATATCCGGCACTTCCTGAAGCAGAACGTGAGAAGCGAATTCTCCGTTATGAAGATGTGTATCCGATGCTTTATATGAAATATCGTCTGATTCGTCGTTCAAAGAGAAGAAATGTAAAGCATCTTGTGATTGATGAAATGCAGGATTACACCAGACTACAGTATCAGATTTTGGAGGAAATATTCCCATGTCGTATGACAATCCTTGGAGATAAGGCTCAGACCATGGATGAAAAGCAGCAGGATGTTTTCACATTTCTTCCTAAAGTACTGGGAAAAGATATACGCAAGATCGTGATGAATAAAAGTTACAGAAATACAGTAGAAATTGCCCATTATGCTGCTGATCTTGTGGGGATTACTGAATTGGATCTTTTTGAACGGCATGGTAAGCCGGTGGAAGAGATAACATGCAGGGATATGGAGAATGTATTGGATGTGATCGTGTCCAATCTCAGGTTGGAAAAAGAAGAATACGAGACGGCAGCAGTTCTGACGATGACAGCTGATGAAGCGCAGGAAATCTATCGGACGTTAAAAGAAAAGCTTGACGGCAGTGATATCTGTGTTGCTTATGTGGATCGTAACAGTAGCAGCTTTCAAAAAGGTATCACAGTTACTACCTTTTATCTGGCAAAAGGGCTGGAATTTGATCAGGTATTTACATTGTACGGAAAACAGGAGGAAACAGCTTTGGTACGACAGGCAAAATATATCTGCGCCACCAGAGCATTGCATGAACTGTTTATGATATTCAGATATGTATAGATATTCATATAAGGCAGAAAGGAAGAAAGTGATTATGACAAACAGTGAGAGAAGAGACAGAGGGATGGCTTATATTTCCGATGACGGTGTGATGGAGGAACAGAAGGTGTGCAGAAGAGTTCTGCAGGAGCTGAATACCGTGGATCGGGCGGATTTTTCAAAAATCAGCCAACTGGTAAAAGAACTTTTGGGAAAATCGGAAGGAGCTTTTATTAATCCTCCATTTTACTGTGATTATGGTACACATATTGAGGTGGGAAAGAACTTTTTTGCAAATTATAATTGTACGATCCTTGACGTGGCGACTGTTAAAATCGGAGATAACTGTCAGATGGCACCGAATGTGGCAATCTATACAGCTGGTCATCCATTGCATCCGGTAGCCCGGAATTCTGCCTATGAATACGGTATTCCGGTGGAAATCGGGGATAACTGCTGGATCGGGGGCAATACAGTAATCCTTCCGGGCGTACATATCGGTGATAATTGTGTGATCGGTGCGGGCAGTGTTGTAACAAAAGATATTCCCGACTGGTCTGTAGCAGCCGGAAATCCATGTAAAGTGATCCGTAAAATAACAGAGGAAGATAAAAGATTTTACTTCAGGGATCAGGAATTTGATCCGGAAGCCTGGGAGGTAATCAGCAAACTGTAATACAAACCGGTCAATGGGTTGAGGTGGGAATGTCTGCTTTGCGGAATTCACCCGGAGTACAGCCATATTTTCTGAGAAACAGTTTAGAATAATAGCTGAGATGATTAAAACCGCAGTTGAGTGCGATCTGTGTGATACTTTCCGTTGTATTTTTCAACAGATAACAGCTCACTTCCAGGCGGTAAGCGTTTAAAAAATCAATGGGTGACTGCTGAAGGTAGCGTTTGAAGAGGGAACAGCATTTGCTTCTGCAGACGCTTCCTGAAGCAGCGATGTCATCCAGAGTCAGCTTATCAGCATAATGTTGATAAATATAGGAAACCATATCTTTTTGGATAGAAAGATCGGAAGAGATGGGCAGTGAATCATCATGAAATATTTTTTGACAATGGTTATATATGGTAATCCACAGTAAATGCGCCAGTCCGATGATTTCTATTTCATATCCGGGAGTTGCCTGTTGTTTCTTTTCTAATATACAATCCAGATAATAAAGCACTTTTCGCCCGGTTTCATCCGAAGGATTAAAAACCTGGTATTCAAATTGAGAATTTTCTACAATAGGGGATACGTATTTTGTATACAGATTCTTATTGGGAGTTAACAGAGAAGAATGAAAGATAAATCCAAAATATTCACATTCTTCATTGTTAACAGAATAATTATAATGCATCTGTCTGGCGTTTACCATGATACAGTCATTTTCCCTGAGCAGTATATTTTTCCCGTTAACATAGTAATTCATCCGCCCTTTTTTTACATAGCTGAATTCCATATCTTCGTGCCAGTGGCAGAGAGCCCGACTATTGAGATAGGCGGAGAGATACTTATATTGAACATAAAGAGGAATACCGGCTTCATCATAAGGGATGATTTCTGAATTGTCCGGCATGACTTTGGTACTTAATTTTTGAAGATTCATGGATCTACCTCCCTTTATAAGTGACATGCTCCCACCACTTAACTTCGTTTGAAGTGGGGGCTTCTTACTCAATGCCCCTAATGGGGCAAGTATCAATAAGCTATCCCCGCCTGCCCGG
>SFGF01000024.1 GCA_004556655.1 Lachnospiraceae bacterium
GGCGTACGCTGCCGAAAACTAACATATCTGCAATTTTCAAGGTTCCCATGGAGCCATTTTTTTCAGCTCCATTTTTTCATAGGCTACTTTACACTACCCAATACTCGTCTACTTTCCCACTAAATTCTTCCCGGGTAATTCCCAGTTCTTTCCCCTTTTTTATCATTTCGCGGTATTCATCCCAAAACTTATTTCTTTTTTCAAGAA
Organism: Lachnospiraceae bacterium; assembly: GCA_004556655.1. Classification (GTDB taxonomy): domain Bacteria; phylum Bacillota; class Clostridia; order Lachnospirales; family Lachnospiraceae; genus Oliverpabstia. The sequence goes on from SFGF01000024.1 coordinate 208, forward strand.
TCAGAGAGCCTTTTCCTGAAACAAAATTTCCTCTGCCTTTTACAGGATAAATATACCCCTGCTGTTCCAGTATACTGTAGGCTTTCTGAATCGTATTCGGATTGATTGAAAGCTCCACTGCCAGTTTCCGCACAGAAGGCATCTGTTCGTCCTGTTCCAGAACTCCTTTCAGAATCAAAATCTGAAATCGCTCTACAATCTGCTCATAAATGGGCCTCCGATCCTTATAATCAATTACGATCAAAATAAGAACCTCCTTTCTGCATCATGTGTACTATTTCAATTAGTACACACAAAGTATATAATGTGCACATGAATCTGTCAATAGGCATCATTATATGTTTTTTTGTATCAGTTCTTTTGTAAGGGCAAAAAATTCTCTCACCAGATAATGAAGCTGCAGTACACTGCGGGATGGTGCAGCAATTCCACACACATTCACATATCCTGCTTTTTTCGCTATTCTTATACTGCGGTATACATGAAAATTATTGGTAACAATCCCGACGGTATCTGACCCGGTATCCAGATACTTCTGACTATATAGAAGATTCTCCGCTGTGGTCGTAGATTGTTCTTCCATGAGCAGTCTGGATGAATCGACACCTGCATTTTCCAGATATCTCCGCATACACTCAGCTTCCGTAATATCTTCTCCCGTTCCCTGTCCACCGGACAGAATCGCCTTTGTATTCGGATTTTCTTCAAGGTATTCCAGTGCTGTATCCAGCCGCTCCGTCAGCGCTTTACTGGGGCGTTCTTTTTTTACCTGACAGCCCAACACAATAATATAATCCAGTTCCGGTTCACCTTTCTGAAACATCCCTGAAAAAATCAGTCCTTCCATCACCAGAAAAAATCCTGCCAGACACACCAGTCCTGTTTTCACAACACACTTGACTGTAAACGGAATCTGAATAACTATTCCCTTATTTTTGCAGTACAGCATAGTAATGCCGAGAATCAAAAATCCAAATCCACCCAGCAGCCAGATCCAGATCACGGATGCACCAAATCCTGCATACATCACGCTTGCAATATAATATACAATACATAAAATACCAAATATGATCAATAAAACTGCCATCTGTTTTTCTCCTATACGACAAAAGGACGGCAGTTTTACCTTTCCGTCCTTTTCTGATTCTTTATCTGCCGCAGCAGAACTTATATTTTTTACCGCTTCCGCAAGGACACGGATCATTTCTTCCGATTTTTGCGCCTTTTCTGACTGTTCCGGACTTTTTCTGCTCCATGTACAGTGTTTTCTTCTGTTCCGGAGTAAAAATTTCATCCCACATCGGCAGATCATACAGCCAGTCAGCTTTTGCGTCTACCATATTTTTATAAAGCAACTCTTTATCAAATCCCAGATTGACTTCTGTATCTTCTTCCATCTCTTCGATCGGGTTTTTTACTTTCAGGCTGTCATTGATACCATCCAGGAATCCGACCATTGTCAATACGTCCACCTCATATTTTTCAGCCAATTCTTTTACTGTACCGCGAACTACTTCGTCCGGATTAGTCAGAAGCTTTTCATAGATCCCCTTCTCAATCATAAAATAATTAGCCCAGAACTTCTGCAGCTTTCCCTTATCTGTCTGCTGTGAATAAGCAATGTCTCTCCACTGTTTTAATAATCCCATTATTATTGTACCTTCCTTCAATTCTTAATCCATGTGATAAACGCCGGACAACTAAGGTTCCTCCATTTCTAACCCCTGGATTCCTTACGGTGTCCGACAATGTATATAGTATAAACGATATAATACGGTTTTTCAAGCATAAAAAAGTGAGTATCGATTTTCTTCCTTCGATACTCACGATTAAAATTTGGGTTCTATCATTGGGTAACCTCTCTTTCTTAAATTATGGCGTATTACTTTATGTTTTCGGCGGTTTGTACCTTCCTTTCATAAATTTGTTTTTGAGGTATTACTTTACGTTCTTGGTGGTCCGTACCTTCCTTTTCTTAATATTGTTTTGAGGTATTACTTTATGTTTTTGGTGGTCTGTACCTCTCTTTCTTTTGTACTTTTCTTTCGTTTCTCTTTTGATGTCTTTATATTACAACATGTATTCTTATTTGTCAATATTTATTTTTACTTTTTTGTTATTTTCTGTATATTTTGCTTTTGAATTTCAAATAACCAGAACAATTCTTAGTAATACAAAGTTGTTTATAACGCTGTGGGTCTATAGAAAATAAATTTCAGAAAGGATACTCTTTTGGCGAAAAATAGGATCAAAATATAGGATTTTCCAGCTTAAAGTTCTCTATGCATGAAAAATCCCCCTCCAGGCCCACGATTTTTGATTTTGTGGTACCCGGAGAGAGATTTATTTTATATATGCCCAGAGCAAGAGTTAAAGTATCACTCGAAATCTCTGTTAAATCTCGATGATAACTCTCCTCTTCCATACAGACAATCATACAGGTTTTCCAGAATTGCCGGTGTTTCCTCCACAGCTTTCCGGTACAGTTCCACCAACTTCTGTGTGGATACACTGCATGCCGGATTCGCTGTTTTTCTCATCACCTGACCTTCCAGTGAATCATAACATCCGAAAGCCTTCATTCCACCCAGAATAATTTTTTCTTTTGCCGGATTTTTACATGTCAGAAGCTTGTCGTATCTTTTCTGCCACTTGATCGCACTTTGTATTTTTTTTGTGCTTACCTGAGGAAATACCCGGGCAATCACTTTACAATTTTGTTCCGTAGGTTCCAGCACACTGGCCGGAAGATAGGAAAAGAGTTCTTTCTTTTCCCGGAGCATAAAATACCGATCCAGCTCTGTCTCTATTTCTGCATGAGAAATCCCGGTTTCTTTCTCAAATCTGCCAATATATCCATGGCAGGTGCTGTCCAGCATAAAATGACAGGCAAATCCCAGCAGATACGATGCAAGTTCTGAAGACGGATCTGTCAGGAATTCACTGATTCCTTTCTTAAAGAATCCTGATGCCAATTCTCTGTGCATCTGATGACCAACCTGATTCACTTTGTTTGTATACAGCGGGCGATAATAAAAGAAAATATCCGGTCCATGGAGACCGATCCGGTATAATCCTTTTGCACTTTTAATGGTATCTTTCAAAGGTGCCGGTAACTTTTTCAATACGTCTTTGCCAAATATATCATGTGTAAATGTAGTAGGCATTCTATCCACTCCTTTTTCATTGATCTTCAAGACTCATCTTTGAGCCATTCTTCCACCATGGACAATGACTCCATTTTACCATACAGGCATTCTCTGACCGGTTCCTCATCTACCAGAAGATCCGGTATCATAATTACTTTCATACCTGCTTTGCAGGCAGAGCGAATCCCATTATAAGAATCCTCCAGTGCCAGTGCCTCTTCCGGTACGACTCCTAAAGCTTCACACGCTTTCTGATAAATCTCCGGGTTCGGTTTGCCTTTTTTGACCATATCTCCTGTGATCACTTTCTGAAAATATGAAAGAATTCCCTGTGCTTCCAATCCTGGTATCGAATACATCTGGTGCGTCGATGTTGCTACAGCCATAGGAATCTGCTGATTTTTCAGATATTCCAGCAGACTCACAAGACCTTTTTTCTTGGGAATCCCATAGTTTTTTTCATACTCACGATATATTCTATGATACTCATCGATAAAGTTCTGCAGCGGAAAATCATTTCCATACTTTTCCAGCAGATAAGAATCTCTCTGTTTCCGACTCATACCTAACGTATGATAAATGTTATTTCCAAAATTTTCATAACCCAGTTTATCACCGGTTATATCCCAACTATGCATGATAACTCTTTCCGTATCCAGCATCAGTCCATCCATATCAAAGACAACACCTTTCACCGGAAAATGTTTCGGTATCTTCCACTGTGCCACGATGCATCCTCCTGTTCTTTCCACATGTTGATATTATAAATCCTTTCTATTTTCTGTACAAGAAAGTTTTGTTAAGCTTTCCTTACATTTTCTGTATAAAGTCATTTTATTCGGTCATACTATAAACAGCTGATGGGGAGATGGACACGTAGGTGACGCTTTTCATTGGCTCAAAAGAAAACCGACTGCCGGATCCCCCTCCGGCACTGGCTACGAAAGATAAGAGAAATACTTATCCTCCCCTTTATGCCCCCGAAATTGCGAAGGTGCTTTTCGGGGGGTTTTTCATATCCTTACAATAAAACAACTCCCATGAGGCCGTCACAGGAGTTATTAACATACAAAACTATGAATGTATAAGCTTTTCGCTCTATGAGCATTTAAAAAATTTATCGTATATTCCAAACGCAAAAATAAAGATTACAATCAAAGGCAAAATATAGGTCAGATACACCCTCATCCATTCCTGCATCTTTACCCCTTTTCCGGTGTTTGCTTCCCGTTTAAAGTTTTCCCATCCCCATCCATATTTTGTTACACAGAACAGAAGGTAAACAAGAGAGCCAAGAGGCAGCAGAATGTTACTTACCAGAAAATCTTCAAAATCCAGTACAGCACCGCCAAAGACTGCAAATCCGTCCCATGACCAAATGCTATATCCCAACACACAGGGCAATGATAAAAGAATGATTGCCGCCATATTAACGAGACTGGATTTTCTCCGATTCCACCCGGTCAGTTCCATTCCGCAAGAAATAATGTTTTCAAATACTGCAAGCACCGTAGAAAATGCTGCAAATGCCATAAAAATGAAAAACAGGCTTCCCCATAATCTTCCCATGGAAATATGATTAAATATATTTGGAAGCGTCATAAAAATCAGACTGGGACCGGAAGTTTGATCCACATGGAATGTAAAACATGCCGGAAAAATAATCAGACCGGACGTAATTGCTACAAAAGTATCCAAAACCGCCACATTGATGGATTCCCCAAGCAGTGTTCTTTCTTTTCCGATATAGCTTCCGAAAATCGCCATGGCGCCGATACCCAGACTCAATGTGAAAAATGCCTGATTCATGGCACTCACAATCGTTTTGATCACGCCCACTTCTTTCATACGCTCCAGGTCAGGGATCAGATAAAAACTTAGTCCTTCTTTCGCACCTTTCATCGTAAAACTGTTAAGTGCCAGAATGACCATTATCGCCAGGAGTGCTATCATCATTACTTTTGTGATCCGCTCCAGCCCGTTCTGCAGTCCCATGGAACAGACAAGCACCCCGATCACTACGACCAGAATCATCCAGAATGCCATCACCAGAGGCTGACCCAACATCTCAGAAAATACCCCTGTCACCTGTTGCGTATTCATTCCTTCGAATTTTCCGGTGGCTGTAAGATAAAAATAATGAAGCATCCATCCTGCCACCGTAGTATAAAACATCATCAGAAGATAACAACCGATCAATGTGATATAGCCATGAATGTGCCATTTCTGTCCCGGCTTTTCCAGAACCTGATATGCTCTTACAGGGCTTTTCTGGCTTGCGCGTCCCACTGCAAATTCCATCGTCATGATCGGAACTCCCAGTATAACCAAAAATAAAATATAAAATAGGACAAATGCTCCACCGCCGCCCTGTCCTGCCATGTACGGAAATTTCCATACATTTCCGATTCCGATAGCACATCCGGCAGAAATCAGAATAAATCCCAGACGGGATTTCAGTTTTTCTCTTTCTTTCATACTTCCCCTCTCATTTTACAAACAAATTTTTATTTCAACATGGAACACAACAGCATCCCGGACAAAGCATATTCAGGCAAAGACACTGACAGCAGCAGCTTCCCAATCCATTTCCCGGCCGCTCATATCCATATCCATTTCCCATATTCTGATACCACTGTCCTCCCGACTGGAGCTGATGATAAAGCTGCTGATACTGCATATTATTCGGCTCCATCTCCACTGCACGTCTGGCATCTTCCATAGCGTTTGCTGTATTGCCTGCTCCGGCACTGGCTATCGCATGATAATAATACCATTCGCCATTTCGTTCCGTCATACGATTCAGAACATTGAGAGCCTCCTGATAATGTGCAGCATTGATATAATTTGCAGCTGCACGCATTTCCATAGAACGCTGATCATCCTGTGTCTGATAACCGCCACCAAATCCACCGGACCATGAACTCTGGGAAGCTCCCTGTTCCCGTTCTCTCACGATCTGATCATAGGCTTGCTGCACCTGTTTAAATTTTTCTTCCGCTTCTTCTTTATTGGGATTATTGATGTTTGCATCCGGGTGATATTTTCTGCTCAGTTTCCGATATGCCTTTTTAATCTCGTCCATGCTGGCATCACGGGATACCCCCAGGACACTGTACGGGTCCAACATTATTTTTTCTCCTCATTTTTTGTCAGTCTGTCAAATTTTATCCAGATACCAGAATACAATATATTACGCAAAATGTCCACATATTCCAATATCGGAAGTTTTTCAAATTCTCGTGAGCATTCCGCGGCAATAAGAGTCAGGATCTGCCCTGCCCTCTGTTGAAAATCCGGCTCTTCAGAAATAAAAGCCCATGGATTATAATTTCCTTTCTTCTTATCTTTCTCCACATCTTCAAATGCGTCCATCAGATAAATAAACTTTCCCAGATAAAATCCGATTTTTCTCAGATTCTTCTCCCAGTGATCCTGCTTCCAGACAAAGATTTCTGCAAGCATCTCTCCGGTATCTCCGGATGCTCTGTCAAGATCCGGACTTTTTTCTACCTCACACGCTTTCAGCTTTTTCAGATATTTTTTTATGGCTGCTGTCTGTCTGGGATATTTTTCCTGCAGTTTTTTTACATCTTTTCGCATGATTCTTGTCATAGCCAGCGGTATTACTTTTTTTTCATCCACCCAGTCATCCAGTAAATTATAATAACTAAGCAAAACATTCATATCCGCAGCATATGCAGTGACCTCATTACGATAGCACAAATGTTTTTTCAAAGGATGCATTGCACAGTAATGCTTTTCCTGATTCACTTCATTTTCATACAGACCATTCAGAAGTACGGCGAAAAATGTCATATCATATGTCAGAGACATTCTTGCTGTCTGTCCATGATAATCCTTCAGATCCTGACAGATTCCACAGTAAAATGCGTGATACTTTTTGTAATCTTTGATTTTCATTTCTTCCATATTGGTCATCACGTATCCAAACATCTTGACACCCTCTTAACTTCTCTTGATAAAATCTGTATTACATTTTGGACAATGAATCGATATTTTTCCTTTTCCCCGGGGAACTCTCACTTTTTGTCCACAGGTAGGACACTTAAAAATCCGAACCGTTTTGTCCGCTTTCTGACCACTGAACATCTGATTCTTTTTCGCGTTAAATCGATATTTCAGATCCAGAAACTTCCTGTTCTCCTCATAACGCTTACCGTAATCTTTGGACATCATCCTATAGTACAGCCAGATCAGACCTGCCAGCACCAAAAGATTGATGAGACTGCTCCTTAAAAACATATTAAGCACGACCAGTACCATCAGTGCTATGGAAAGAAATCTGCTCAGTTCATCCACGCCGTATCTTCCCTGCATAAATCTCATGATTTTGTCTCTCAAACGCTCCATATAACTTATCTCCTTAATGTCTGTAATTTCAATTTTATCTATACGATAATCCTTTTTCTTCCAAAAAACAATTAAAACATTCTAAAGAGATTATAAAGATACCATTCACTGTTTTTGCAGCAGATCTTCCAGTTTTTTTGAGTCCGTCTCATAATCAGAAAAGGTAATGGCCTGCATTCCAAAACTGCGGGCTGCTTTCGTATTTTCTTCTCTGTCATCAAGAAATACACATTCCGCAGGAATCAGATTGTATTTTTTACAGATATATTCATAAATCTCTTTTTCCGGTTTCAACAGCTTACAGCGGTAGGAAAATACAGTTCCATCCATGTACGGCAGAAATTTCATTTTATGTTCTGTCTGCTCATAGGTATATTCCGCATAGTTTGACAGAATATACAGACGGTAACCCCGGGATTTTAGATTTTTTACCCATTCCACCGTATACGGCATCAGTTCAATCGTTCCTCCCACCATACGATGTGCCTTGCGGATTTCCTTTTCGTATGCCGGATTATTTGCCACAAAACCTTCCAGTAATTCTGCCGGAGACATTGTTCCACGATCTGACTCTTCCCACCACAGATGATTCAAAAACATAGCTTCATTGACAGCCTGCTGCGTTTTTTCATCAAAACCAAGCCGTTTCAGGAATCCTTCCGGGTCATACTCCATCAGAACTTTTCCCACATCAAATATAACGTTCTTTATCATGATTTCTTATCCTCATTCTTTTTATTTTTCGCTTTGTCATCCTGTTTCCTATCATCCATTTTTTCATCTCTGTTTTTCAGATAACGATAGATCAGCACATTTGCATACAGAAACACCGGAACGATAATTGTACAGGCAATAGAAGCCTTGAACCACCCTTCCGAATTCGGGCTGCCTGAAATAGCAAATACCATTGTCGCTCCATACATAGCCAATAATAAAACAACTCCCAATAAAGCAAAGATTCTCTGTATTTTTTTCATTCTGCTCCGCCTTTCCCTAAATTTCAATGCTCTATAGAGTATTGCATAAAATCATAGGAATTACAACTGTCTTTCCATGATTTGCATTTTTTATCTTTTTTTCACAAGCATCCATGCTGCCATTTTGCTTTCTTCTGTCCAAAGTTTGCCTGCGGATGCATAATCCGTCACATGCATTCTGTTCCCATCGGTAAGAGGAACCTCCAGTTCCAATATATTTTCATATACGGCAATTTTCTTTTCCGGAAATGTTATGTCCACATATCCATCCTCTCTTATGAAAATATCCACGGGTTCATCTACACTGTAACCCAGTCTGTTTTCCTGCGCCAGAATCACCGGACCTCTTCTGAGCGCTATATGATTTTTTGCTGTGGGATCCTCTTCATCATACGTAGGAATCATGTAATTGGCTCCCCAGACCACCTTGTTCATCAGCACCTGATGACCATAGGATACCGGATATATCACTTTTGTCCGCATGTCCAGCTGCAGTTCCACAACATCTCCTGTATGCCAGCTTCTGCCTATTTTTGTATAACCGTTCTCCGTTGCCACCCTCTCACCATTTACTGCCACCTCTGTCTGTACGCTCCATGCAGGAATTCTGATCAACAGTTCAAACCATTCGGTCTTTTCCATATCTATCGAAATCTTTATCCTGCCGCTGACCGGATAGGTAGTTTCCGTCCGGAAAATCAATTGATTGCCGGAGGAAGTAATCGTCTGCATACTGCCATCTATAAACAGATTGATGACAAATCCCTGCCTTGAAGAAAGCATTGCCATCCTGGGGACCAGACCAAGACCGGCAGAGCCAATACATGCGCAGCACCCGTAGTAATGGTTATCACTCATAACTTTCAATCCTCCAATTCCATTTCCTCTGGTACCGGCAGTAAGAGGGCTATAGCTGTCAAAAGGCAATGGTTCCATACTCCAGTCAGGATGATTTTTCAGAATCGTTGGTTCAATCACTTTTTCCGTATTGATTGCTCCCAGATATGCATTATATAAGGATATCTCAAAAGCATCCACATATTTTGCCTCTCCGGTCAGAAGCGTCATCTGATAAAAGAATTTCATCATAGTAACAGTCACACAGGTTTCCTGCATGATCACGCCATTATTGGTATTGGCCTGTCTTACTGAGGAATGATCAAATAATTCGTGGGTGCATCCGCAGCAGCCGATAATCGTAAAATCACTTTCCAGAATCTTATTGGCAAAATTTACGATACTTGTTTTATATTTTTCAATTCCCGTCACACGATAATATTCCAGTAGTCCTTCAAAGCAGGATGTCATCTCATATGCTTTCGTGACCGGATATTGATATGGATATAGCTTATCTTCATATGCAAGATCAAAAATATTGACAACATCCGTTCCGCCGCATTCCACAATATAAGAAGCAAAATCCAGATATTTCTCTTCTTTTGTAAGACGATACAGCCGCACAACAGGCTCCAGCAATGACGAGGAATTCAATCCCCTCCAGTGACGTGTCGCTTTGGTGAGCAGGAGCTTTCCTTTGGCCGGATCACCGATCTTTGTCATAATGTAATCCACCTGGCGGCACATACTTTTGATAATTCTGTCACTTAAAACCGTATCCTTACAAATCTCAAGAAAATACTGCATACCGAGCAGCACATATTTTCGTCCCCAGATATCCCATCCATCAAATTCATGATCTATGCCATAGCTGCTGATTCTTCCGTACTCATCCTGTGTGGAAAGCATGTCTTCCACGGAATCTTTCAATACTTGATACAATGTTTCATCCTCAGAATACGCATATATAAAACATGCGCCCCGCATCATCTTGCCCCAGTATTCTCCTCTCCATCCGGCATCATAGTCCGCATCTTCCTTAAACTGCTGCACAAATCTTTTCCACAGATCTGTCCTTAAAAGCTGAAATTCCTCTATATACCGAACGTACTGATCCATCATACCGTGAAATTTGCAGTGATTTCCTGCTCCTGCTTCAAAAACATTTCTCATGAACTTTTCTACCTCCCTTTTCATCCTGTAGTGAACCTTATCCTCATTGTACCACGTATACAGAAGAATTACATTTCAAAATCTAACCTTTATACTGGTATATAATATCCAACCGTGATAAACTGTTTTTAAATTATTCTGCTTTTGGAATTATATAAAGAAATGAAAAACCTGAAAGTGAGATGTGCATATGATAGATAATAAGAAACCCTCTGAGCATGTAAAGGAGCAAATGATGCGCCCTATCGCCCATATAATCAGTGATTTTCCGACCAAATTCGGAATTCCCCGGCAGAGCGGAATCGTGCCTTCCCTTCACTCTGTCATTGTTTTTGAACCGGAATACAGAATTGCAGATGCCCTGCGGGGGCTGGAGGAATTTTCTCATCTCTGGCTGATCTGGGAGTTTTCTGAAGCCGTAAGAGAAACCTGGTCTCCTACCGTACGCCCGCCCCGGCTGGGCGGCAACATAAGGAAAGGGGTCTTTGCCACCCGCTCTCCCTTCCGCCCCAATCCGATCGGACTGTCCTGCGTCCGTTTGGAATCCATCCAATGGGACACTCCTCAGGGTGCCGTCCTTCATGTGACAGGTGCAGATCTGATGAATGGAACTCCCATCTATGACATCAAACCTTACATTCCTTACGCAGACTGTCACCCGGATGCCAAAGGCAGCTTTGCCGATACTCATAAAGATGATGCGCTTTCTGTCCATATCTCCGACGAACTGAAAAATCAGATACCACCGGAGCATCTGGAAGCATTGATCGATATACTTGCCCATGATCCCCGCCCTGCCTATCACAACGATCCGGAACGAATTTACGGTTTTCCTTTTGCTGGGATGGAAGTGAAATTTCAGGTGCGCGAAAATCGCCTTGAAGTGTGCAAAATCGAAATGATTGAACCCATGATGCTTTAATTTTCTTCAATAAAGAGTACATTTTCTAAACATTTGACTGCATTTTCTGTCATGTCGCAAGTAAGCTGATAAACCGGAACCTGCCTGATCAAATCTTCTATGATATCCATGGCACACATTACAAATTCATGGTTCCACTGGTTAACTGTAACCTGCGAATAAAGCTGTGAAAATGCCTGAACAGGTGACAGCTTCTCTATCTGATTTTCTTTACCCTGCTGCAGCATCACAATTGCACAGACAGGTGTATCTTCCAGCTTACAAATATCAGAAGAACCACAAACCGGCCATCCACCGGCTGTCCACTGCCCATTTATTTTTTGTAGAAGGGCACGGTCTCCATTGACTGTCCGGCTTCCCCGATATCGTTCCCACAATTCTGCCTGTGTGGATTTTCCTGTCCCTGATGGAGCTGAAAACAGAATCGCTTTTTCCTGATATACCATATAGGCACAGTGGAGGATCAAACAATGATGTGTTATCACCCGTCGCTCCAACGCAAACAAAGATACAAACACCGGATCAATATGCAGATCTGTTATTTCCCGAACCGCCAGCAGTACTTCCGCCTGCCGATCAGACACTTCCTGATAACAGGCATAATAGTTATTCTGTCCTTTGATCCCGATCAGACGACTTTCCCCGGCAGTAGTTTTATAGACGGTAAGATCAGACCGCCTTGCAATAATTCTGCCCTCCGGCAAAGGAAGTTGATCCGTAATACGAATTTGATATGTATATTCCGGTCTTCCCTGCTTTCTCTCAAACAAAAGAAAATTATCCGGAAGCAAAAGTTCTTCCGGACAAATCAAAGAAAAAACGAAATTTCCAATCTGAAAGATCCTATTCATAATTCTTTACCTCCTGCAAAAGCAGTCTGTAATATTCTTCCGAATATCTACACAGATAATCCGGTATTCCATTATAAGTACCGGTTTCCAATAAAGCACCTGCAGCACAGATTTTACACAGGGGACGAAGACTGCACTTTGTACAGATCGGGTTAATTCGAATTTCCCGTGTTCCTGAGCAGACTTCCTTCCATGCATTTTCAAATCCGATTTCAAAAACCGGCGCAGACGGTTCTGTCATCATTACACAGGGACGCATCTCTCCTTGCCAGTTAACTGTAAAGGAACAGTTTCCTGCAAGGCAGGATACATGGTCATCTCCTCGAGGAAAATCCGGATTCTGTACCCTTTCTATACTCTGGCAGATATATTGCTTGTAAAAATCTTCTGATAACTGAATCTTCAGTGCTTTTAGCGAAGTTTGGGCAGCCTCCTCCGGAGTCACTCGCGTCTGCGGTGCATAAGAATAATCTCTTTCCCGCGTACCGGGCATCATATAGGGATCGATATGAACAGGAACATCCAGCTGATTACCAATATCAAAGATCTTCTCCAGGCTGCTGCAGTTTACTTTTGTGATACTGCAGCTGATTTTCACATCTACTTTTTGTTCTCTGAGAAGCCGAACCGCCCGAATGGTTTTATCAAACCCATCCGGATAATGACATAGTTTCTCATAAGACTCTTCATCAGCTCCATAGAGAGTAATATTGATACGTCTTGGTTTGTACATTCCAAAGAATGCCGCCCATTCCTCATCAATAAGCGTTGCATTTGTATTGATTGTCAAAATCATTCCCATCTGCTTTAGTTCTCGATAAAGCTTTTTAAAATCAGGAAACAGCAGCGGTTCTCCTCCGGTCAGCAACAGAAATAATACCCCCGCCTGTTCCATCTGGTGGGCCAGCTCCAGCCACTCTTCTACTGTGCGAAGACGACCCTTTTTCTCCATCTCTTCCCGGCTCAAACGAACATAACACATATCACAGTTCATGTTGCAGAGAGGGAGAAGCTCCAGGCTTCCTGTGATCGGAACCCGCTGTTGCTTCGCCTTTTTTATCATCATTTGTTCCAAGGAAGATGTATCATCCATAAAATCCATAATATCTTTCTCCTATGAAGAAAAAGGATCGGAACACGATGCTCCGATCCTCTATTAATAACAAAACTACTATTAGATATAGGCTACAATCAAGACTTCTCAGTAACCCAGCTGTCCATATCGAGATTTGTAGTACAATGAATATTATGCCCATCTTCTCCACGCCAAATAATCACTGGCAACGCTTCTCCTACAGGATATCCCAAAACATTCTTTTTCATATATCCTGCAATAAATTCATCTTTAGTACTTGCTTCATGAGTTATAGAACAAGCACCATAAGAACCTAATGCTACATCATCACTTGTTCCCATTACTCCATCCTTGCCATTAGTAAATACAGTAGAACCTGTTAATCCCGTTCCATATTTGGTAGAAGCATCACATACAAATTTATACACTTTATTCTTATCCCCACATGCTGCCACATATTCATTGGCAATAAACTCCTGCACTGAAATTCTTGGTTCTTCCCATGTCTTTCTCATATTACACTACCTCCTCTAAAATCCTATATCTTAAGGTCTCTTCCACAAAACGATATGTAGCATTACGAATGGTTTCCTCTGTTGCATCATATTCCTGCATACCTTTTTTGACTACATCTTCGATTGTACTGGGGTACAGGAATGCTTTCCAAAGAAAAACTGCTGTATCGTTTGGCGCCATTACCGCATTTGTAATCAAGCTTTCCTCATCTACAGGGATAATTGCATACTCCCCTGCAATCTCCCGCAGGATATATCCTGATCTTATACGATACCTCTTATTTTCTTCCGTATTATTATCGTTTTTAAGATGCTCATCCAGCTTATCCCCACTTAATTCGCCGGAATTATCAGTAAAAGGGAACTCGAGTTTCATATTTTCGTTCATATTTCACCTCTTCCCGACTAAAATGTTATTAGAAAAAGGGATTAACGCATATAATACACCCTTTAACGATTCCTGTCACCGCATATTATAAGCGAATTTCACATATAAATCAAGGGGTTTTTGGAAAATTTTAAATATACTTTGAATAGTAACACATAGGGGACAGGCGATACTTTCTAAGTCTGCTAACTTTCTATTCACAAAATATCTGTGTGGCTTAAGAAAAAAGCACTTTTAATCTCTTCATCGCCTCAACCGTGTTTTCATATGTTCCAAATGAAGTCAGACGGAAATAATTCTTTCCATTCTCACCAAATCCGGCACCAGGTGTTCCTACCACCTGAATGTTTTCCAGCAGATAGTCAAAACAAGTCCAGGAATCCATTCCATTCGGGCATTCAAACCAGATATATGGGGAATGATTGCCGCCGGTAAAGCGAATTCCCAGTTCGGTCAGTGTATCAGCGATTACTTTTGCATTCTTCTTATAATACTGCAGGTTTTCCTGACACTCTTTGATTCCTTCCTCTGAAAATACTTTTGCTGCAGCATGCTGTACAATATAAGAAGTACCGTTGTATTTGGTACACTGACGTCTGTTCCACATAGCATTCATGGACATTTCCACACCTGTGGAAGATTTGAATACCAGTTCTTTCGGAACTACCGTGTAACCACAGCGGGTTCCGGTAAATCCTGCCGTCTTGGACAGAGAACAGAATTCAATCGCACATTTTTTAGCACCCTCAATGGCAAAAATACTTCTCGGAAGCTCCGAATCAGAGATAAACGCTTCATATGCGGAATCAAACAGAATCACTGCTTCATTTTCCAGTGCGTAATCCACCCACTCTTTTAACTGCTCTTTATTGTAGCAGGCACCTGTAGGATTGTTGGGAGAGCAAAGGTAAATTACATCCGCATGCTGGCTGCGGTCCGGCATCGGCAGGAAATGATTCTCTGCATTTCCACTGATAAAAGTAACCTGATTGCCGCACATGATATTGGTGTCCACATATACCGGATAAACGGGATCCGGAATCAGAATTACATTTCCCTTACCGAACAGATCGGTAATATTTCCGGTGTCACTTTTCGCACCGTCTGAAACGAAGATGGATGTTGGATCCACATCCACACCATTTTTCTTATAATAATCCGCAATGGCCTGTCTTGTGTCCGCGTACCCCTGCTCAGGTCCATATCCTTTAAAAGTAGCGGAATCTGCCATGGCATCCACACCTTCATGGAGTGCTTTCAAGACACAGTCACAAAGTGGTCGGGTAACATCACCGATCCCCAGACGAATCACCGGTTTGTCCGGATGCTTCTCTGTGTAAGCAGCAGTACGATGGGCTATTTCAGAAAACAGATAACTGTCCTTTAACTGCAGATAATTTTCATTTAATTTTGGCATGGCTTTATGTTCCTTTCATCATCATTTTCTTAAACGTATTTATAACTTCTTCCTCAGAAGTTCATTCACTTTTGCCGGGTCAGCTTTTCCTTTCATTTTCTTCATAACCTGACCCACCAGGAAACCGAGTACTTTTTCTTTTCCACTGTGGAATTCTTCCACAGTCTTCGGATTGGCTGCAAGCACCTCATCCACCGCAGTTTCGATTGCTCCGCTGTCGGATACCATCAAAAGACCTTTTTCTTTCATATAGGAAATCGGCTCCACATCCTCATCCATAATGGCAGCAAATACTTTCTTTGCATTTTGCTGATTGATTTCTCCACGCTCAATCGCAAGGATCAGATCTGCCAGATGCTTCGGTGAAAAGCTCAAATCTTCCGGTTCCATGGATTTTTCTTTCATGAGACGCATGGTCTCTCCCATCAGCCAGTTGGCTGCTTTTTTCGGATTGCCGCAAAATCCGGCTGTCTCTTCAAAGATATCTGCCATATGCTTAGACTGTGTCAGGATATTGGCATCGTACTTTGAAAGCTCATATTCTTTCTGATACCGGGCAGCTTTCTCTTCCTGAAATTCCGGCTGACGACTTTTGATTTCATTCATCCATTCTGTGGAGATGCTTACCGGCTGGAGATCCGGATCCGGGAAATAGCGATAATCCTTGGCATCTTCTTTCGACCGCATCGCATAGGAAGATTCTTTGTTGTCGTCCCAACGGCGGGTTTCCTGGATTACCTCTCTTCCTTCTTCCAGAAGTTCGATCTGACGTTCCCGTTCTCCCTCTATGGCGTGGGAAATTGCCTTGAACGAGTTCAGGTTTTTCATCTCGGTTCTGGTTCCCAGACGACCGCTTCCCACTTCACGGACAGAAAGGTTTACGTCCGCACGCATGGAACCTTCCTGCAGCTTACAGTCAGAAACTCCCAGATACTGGCAGATCATACGCAGTTTTTCCAGATAAGCGATTACTTCCTCAGAGGTACGCATATCCGGCTCTGACACGATCTCGATCAGCGGTACACCGCTTCGATTATAGTCAACGAGAGAACAGTCTTCCCATTCATCATGGATCAGTTTTCCGGCATCTTCTTCCATATGCATTTCATGGATCCGGACTTTTTTTGTTCCTCCGGAAGTCTGGATCTCCAGCCATCCATCATGACAGATCGGCAGATAAAGCTGGGAAATCTGGTAATTCTGCGGATTATCCGGATAGAAATAGTTTTTCCGGTCAAAGCGACAATACTGATTAATCTGGCAGTTGGCTGCAAGCCCCAGTGCCAATGCATACTCTACAACTTTTTTATTCAATACAGGAAGAGATCCCGGCATACCGGTACACACCGGACAAGTATGGGTGTTAGGTGCTCCTCCGAATTTTGTGGAACAACCGCAGAAAATTTTAGTCTCTGTAGCAAGTTCCACATGTACTTCCAGACCAATAACGGTTTCATACTGTTTTGCCATCACATTTCCTCCTTTTCCCAGGCCATTGGAAATGGTCCCCGCAAAGCCTCATAAGCTGCTGCTGTCTGAAGAATCTTTTTCTCCTGGAAACAGTCACCGATGATCTGCATTCCCACCGGCAGACCCTGACTGTCTCTTCCGCACGGCAGGCTCACTGCCGGAAGTCCGGCAAGGTTCACTGCAACCGTATAAATATCACTCAGATACATCTGCAGCGGATCACAGAGGCTGGTACCGATTTTCGGTGCCGTAGTCGGTGATGCCGGAGCCAGGATGCAGTCATATTTTTCAAATGCCTGATCAAATTCTTTCTTAATCAGTGCTTTTGCTTTCAATGCTTTCAGATAATATGCATCATAATAACCGGCGCTTAATACAAAGGATCCCAGAAGAATTCTTCTCTTCACCTCTTCACCAAATCCTTCCGCACGGCTCTTTTTATACATTTCGTGAAGTTCTGTGGATTCCATATTACGGTATCCGTATTTGACACCGTCAAATCTCTCCAGATTGGAACTTGCCTCGGCACAGGCAATGATATAATAAGCAGGGATTACATAATCTACCATTTTCAGAGAGAAATATTCCACTTCCGCACCATTTTCAGCCATAAGTTCAATGGCATCTGTCAGTGCTTTTTTCACTTCTTCATTGGTTCCTTCTGCAAAATACTCCTTCGGAATACCAATTTTTTTGCCTTTCAGACTGCCTTCTGTCAGACTTTCCCACGATTCTACCGCTTTCTGGGAACTGGTGCTGTCCTTGGCATCATGACCGGCAATCACTTCAAAAAGTGCCGCACAATCCTGTACATTTCTTCCCACCGGACCGATCTGATCCAAAGATGATGCATAGGCAATCAGACCATAACGGGATACTCTGCCATAGGTTGGTTTTAATCCGGTCACACCACAGTAAGCCGCCGGCTGACGGATGGAACCGCCGGTATCTGAGCCCAGCGCCAGCACTGCTTCCCCTGCCGCAACCGCCGCACAGGAACCTCCGGAAGAACCACCCGGTACGTGTTCGATGTTCCATGGATTTTTTGTAACACCAAAAGCAGATGTCTCTGTAGTACTTCCCATGGCAAATTCATCCATATTGGTTTTTCCCAGCACAATCATACCCGCATCTTCCAGACGTTTTACTGCCTCTGCATCAAATGCAGGCACAAAATTTTCCAGAATTTTAGAAGCACAGGTAGTTTTCTGTCCTCTTGTACAAATATTATCCTTCACTGCAACAGGAACACCGGCTAAAGGTCCGCTGTATCTCCCGCTTTTGATTCCTTCTTCTACTTCCTGAATTCTGCCGGCAAGTCTATCTTCATCCACAGAGAGAAATGCATGAATCTGAGGTTCCATTTTTTCCATCTGCTCTCTATACATATCCACTGTTTCTTTTACACTGATCTCACCGTCCCGGATTCTCCGGCTCAGTTCCCGGGCCGTCAACTGTAACATTTCCATATATATTCCCTCCTATTCAAGTCGATGCTCGCAGAGACTTGGCGCGCGATTCTGGTCAGCTTTGCTGACATCTTCCCATCAGAATCACTGCGCATCCTTGCGGTCCGTATAACATATAAGAAGACTATGCTACTTCTTAGTTATACTGTCTTCGGTACGATGTACTGACCATCTTTACTCTTAGGAGCATTCGCCAGTGACTCTTCCCGTCCGTCTCCATTTGTCACCACATCCTCCCGGAATACATTCACTTCCGGAAGGATATGAACCAGAGGTTCTGCCTGATTTGTGTCCAGTTCATTCAGTTTTTCTACATAATCCAGTATTTTTTCCATTTCATCCATGGCTTTTTGGCGTTCCTGGGGACTAAGTGCCAGCTTTGCCAGAATTTCCACATTATCCATGGTCGCATCATCTATTTTTCTACCGCTCATCCCTTACTCCTTTCATGTAAAACGCTATTTACATTTATCAGGCTTTCGATTCTCTTCTATGGCTCCAGTCTGCTCATATCTCTCGGGAACAGGCAGGCTTCTCTTACATTATCCTCGCCAAGGATCTGCATGGTCAGACGTTCAAGACCAATCCCCAATCCTCCATGAGGCGGCATACCAAAACGGAATGCATCCAGATACTGTTCCAATCCCTCCGTGGTCATACCTTTTTTCTCTATTTTTTCCAGCAGTTTTTCGTAATCATGGATACGCTGTCCGCCGGTAGTAATTTCCAGTCCTTTATACAAAAGGTCAAAACTCAATGTATATCTTTCATCCTCCGGATCATCCATTGCGTAGAATGGTCTTTTCTTGGAAGGATAATGTGTTACAAATACAAAATCTGCATCATATTCTTCTTTAAAATACCGACCGATCATTTCTTCTTCTTCCGGCTCCAGATCAAAAGGATTACGAATTTTCCTGTTATATTTTTCAGAAACAAGACGTTTCGCCTCATCAAACCGCACATATGGAATTTTGCTTACATCCGGAAGTTTTACTCCCAGAAGCTTCAGTTCTTTGCTGTATTCCTTCTCCAGAAGTGCCATCATATACTGAAGAAACCCGGTTTCCATCTCACAGATATCCATAAAACTGTGAATATAACCCATCTCAAAATCAAGACTGGTATATTCGTTTAAATGACGACGTGTATTATGTTTTTCTGCACGGAATACCGGACCTGTCTCAAATACCCGGTCAAACACTCCTACCATCATCTGTTTATATAGCTGTGGACTCTGCTGCAGAACTGCCGGACGATGGAAATAGGACAATTTGAAAAGGTTAGCGCCGCCCTCAGCACTTTTTGCACCGATCTTTGGCGTATGGATCTCCGTAAAGCCCTGGCTGTACAGATAATCTCTGAATCCTCTCACAATTCCCTCCTGAATACGAAATCTGGCACGTTCCCGTACATTCCTCAAGGAAAGAGAACGTCTGTCCAGTTTTGCTTCCAGAGAAGTATTTAATTTCCACTTGTCGATTGCCAGCGGAAGCGGTCCGCTTGCTTTGGAGAGATGCTGAATATTTTCCAGACGGATTTCTTTTCCATGAGGGGCACGCTCTTCATTTTTCACAGTACCCTCTATGCGAATGAAGTCACCTTGACGGATCTGAGAGAGTTCCTGATTGGTCTTTCCCTCTTCCCATACTGTCTGTACCAGACCATCTCGTTTTCTGAGAATGATAAATGCAATATCGCCCATATCACGAACACTGTGTACGGCGCCTTCTACAATCAGCCTGCTGTCTTCTTCTGCCTGAAGCAGATCTTCCAGTTCTGCCTCTTCCCTTTTCTGAATCCCCGTAATAAATTCCATATCACATTCTCCTTTTCCATTCCATAATTTTTGCTTTCACAAAAATACTCTATCCTTCCTCAAATAAAAGAGTGAGGATCATCTGGGCAGTTTCAACCATATTGGTTGCATTGTCCATACTGCATTTCTGAATATATCTGTGTGCTTCTTCCTCCGACAAATGATTTCGCTCCATCAGAAGTGCTTTTGCATTCCGGATATAGTTTTCTTCCCTCTCCGTCCTCTTTTTCGGCTTTTTTTCCTTCTTTATACGCCGTTCCATCTGACGAAGAACCATCTCCACCGTGTTTACCAGATCGTAAACTTTTAGTGGCATAGTCAGGGATAAGATCCCGGCTTCCGCTTCACTTACCGTACTTGCAGAACCGAGCAATATCAGTTCAAAATACGTTGGAAGGCATTCTGCCAGTTCCACATAATACATATCTTTCAGACGATAGCCACTGATCACCAGACCATGGCTATGTTGATTGACTTCCTGAAGTGCTGATGAGGCAGAGGCACATGCAAAAACCTGGTTAAAACCGTGGCCCATGAGAATTTTTCTGATCTTCTTTGCATCATCTAGTTTGGGTAACACCACCACAACCACACTCATCCGCTGCCTCCATCATTTACTCACACTAAATATAAATATCGGTTCAGCTCCCACTCTGAAACCTGAGCCAGGTAGCTTTTCCATTCTTTTCTTTTGGCTTTTGTATACGCCGAAGTGAACTTCTCACCAAGAACCTCTTGTAGCAAGACATCCTGTTCCATATAATTCAAAGCCTCACTGAGATTTTCCGGCAAAGCCTGAATTCCTTTTTCTCTCTTTTCTTCCAAAGACATTTTCCGAATGCTTTCTGTCATCTCGGCAGGTGCTTTCAGATTCTTCTCAATTCCATCCAGCCCAGCTGCCAGACAAAGTGCAAACACAAGATACGGATTTGATGCGGAATCCGGACTTCTCAGTTCCAGATTTACTCCACCGCCCATACGTTTGCGAACATGAATCAATGCTTCTCTCCGCTTTCTTGACCAAGTGACATCGGAAGGTGCCTCAAATCCGGGAACCAGTCTCTTATATGAATTGACAAGCGGATTAAAGATTGCTGTCATTCCCTGGATATGTTCAAGGATTCCTGCCATAAAAGCTTCTCCTTCACGGCTCAGTTCACCATTTTCATCCCGGAACACATTTTTTCCTTCCTTCATCAGGCGCATATTCAAATGCATGCCTGAACCATCTACATCCGTTCTGGGCTTCGGCATAAAAGTAGCATGAAGCCCATATCTTCTGGCAATCGTTCTAACCGCCATTTTAAATGTCATGATCTTATCCGCCGTAGCCAATGCATTTTCAAAAGTAAAATCAATCTCATGCTGGGCAGGCGCACATTCATGATGGGAAGAATCAATTTCATATCCCATCTCTTCCAAAGTCAGGATAATATCCCTTCTTGTATTTTCTCCCAAATCCACCGGTGACGTATCCAGATATCCGGCTTTTTCATGGGTAACCGTAGTCGGAAGATTATTATCATCCGTATGAAATAAGAAAAATTCACACTCCGGATTCACCTGGAAGGTATAACCCATTTTTTCAGCCTTTTCCACCGTTTTTTTCAAAATCAACCGTGGACTTACTTCATATTCCGAACCATCATCGTTGCAGATATCACAAAGAAAACGGGCAACCTTTCCCTGCTGTGGCCGCCACGGTAAAATTGTAAACGTATTCAGAACGGGTCTCAGATATAAATCCACCTCTTCGCTCTGAATAGAACCATCCAAAGATGCCCTGTCGATCACACATCTGTTTTCCATCGCCTTAAACAGACGGCTGGAAGGTATCGCAACATTCTTCAACACACCAAACATATCCGTAAACTGAAGACGGATGAACTCCACATCCTCTTCCTCTACTAATTGCATAATTTCCGCTTTGCTATAATTCTCCATATAGTTTCTCCTTTTCACCAGCAAAATCTTCATCCGCATGCAGCTTTTTTATCTTGATTTTAACCTGAAAATCTGAAGGAATACAATCTTTAAACGAAAAAAAGGTGCACTTATTAAGAGTAATCTCTAAATAAGACACCTTTGCCTTTTCATGTTCCGTATTATAGCAATCGGCGATACTCTTGTCAAGTCTTATTCGTACATATTGTGCGTGGGAGAGGGATTATTGCTGGTATGGGGACGCTGCGGAACAGAGCTCTTCGGTGTCTGGACACGCTCCCGCTCAGTCGGAGCTGCAGCGGTTCTAAGGCACCAAAATACGGTGCCCAAGAACCGGCGCTCCTCCGATGGTCCCGACACCGAAGGGCTCTGTTCCTCAGCTGCGCATTCATGCCACATTCTCCTCTCGCACACTAGGTTCTCATTACCAGATGTGTGTGTGTTCCTTTTGTTTGCATCCTTTTTCGCTGTGACTGCTGTCATTTTGTCGGATGCGAATTCTGATGATATATATGAGTTGCCCGACAAATGAAATGAGACTACGAATTTCTTCGTGCTTTGCACTCTCGAAATTCTAAAAACATTGGGGTAACAAACTGTATGCCCTGGATGATGATGTTTTGTTGCCGGCGAACGACAGCATGAGAAGAAGTTTTGGGTTCGTTTGCCGAGGCATTGCTAAGAGGTGTGATGAAAGGATTAGAGGACGGACTGTACCTGTGAAGGGAGAAATCCGACCCTCCAAGGTCGGATTTCAGGGGTGCTGAGTGGAGAAATTCTTCAGAATTTCTCTGCGAATCGCCCCGGTGCCCTACGCAGGTACAGTCCACCCCTTAGCCTTTCACACACCTTGAAGCTGTCTCGGCAAACGAACCCAAACCTTCCTCTCATGTGTAACTCGTACCAACAAAACTATATTCCTGACCTATAAGTTTGTATACCCCATCAGCGACTGATCCACAGCCTTCGCCGCCTGTCGTCCTTCCTGGATTGCCCAGACAACCAGTGACTGTCCTCTGTGCATATCGCCTGCTGTAAATACGCCGGGAACGCTGGTCTCATAACCTCCTTCGGCCGTCAGTACATTTGTCCTTGGATTCAGTGCGGTCTGGAATGCATCGGTGACGTATTTCTGGCTTCCCAGAAAACCTGCTGCAATCAAAACCAACTGTGCATCAATGGTTTCTTCCGATCCTTCAACCGGTACCATCATCATTCTTCCGCTTTTTTCATCCTTTTTGGATTCCAGCTTTACGATCACTGCTTTTTTGACATTACCGTTTTTATCTTTAATAAATTCTTTTACTGTTGTCTGATATACACGCGGATCGTGGCCAAATACTGCGATAGCTTCTTCCTGGCCGTAATCCGTTTTCAAAACTCTCGGCCATTCCGGCCATGGGTTATTTGGTGTACGTTCTACCGACGGTTTGGGCATCATCTCGAGCTGTGTGACAGATTTAGCACCCAGACGGATTGCTGTTCCCACACAGTCATTTCCTGTATCACCGCCACCAATTACCAGCACATGTTTTCCTTTTGCAGAAACGAATTTTCCGTCCTTCAGATTGGAATCCAGAAGACTCTTGGTTACGGATCCCAGATAATCCACAGCAAAGAAAATGTTATTGCTGTCTCTTCCCGGTACATTAATATCTCTCGGATTGGATGCACCACAGGCAAGTACGATACGGTCAAACTGTTTTTTCAATTCTTCTGCTGTGATGTCTTTTCCTACATCCACACCGGTCTTAAAAACAACGCCTTCTTCTTCCATCAGCTTAATTCTTCGGTCCAGCACTTTTTTATCCAGCTTCATATTTGGAATACCGTAGCGAAGGAGTCCTCCGATTCTGTCTTTTCTTTCAAATACAGTGACAGAATGTCCTCTTCTGTTCAGCTGCAGGGCAGTTGCCAGACCGGAAGGGCCACTTCCGATTACTGCTACTGTCTTTCCGGTACGCACCTTTGGAGGCTGTGGCTGAACCCAGCCGCTTTCATAAGCATGCTCAATGATCGCACGTTCATTTTCTTTGGTAGCTACCGGTTTTCCGTTCAGATTACAGGTACATGCAGCCTCGCACAATGCAGGGCAGACACGGCTTGTAAACTCCGGAAAACAGTGTGTCTTTGCCAAACGCTCATACGCCTGTTTCCAGTTTCCGCTGTATACCAGGTCATTGGTTTCCGGAACCAGATTGTGAAGAGGGCATCCGGAAGCCATACCAGCCAACATACCGCCGTTCTGGCAGAAGGGGACGCCGCATTCCATGCAGCGTGCTCCCTGTTTTTGCTGTTCTTCTAACGTCAGAGGAGTCCGGAATTCATTGAAATGACGGATTCGCTCCAACGGTTCTTCTACTTTTGCATTCTTTCTTTCATAATCCAAAAATCCTGTTGCTTTTCCCATTTTTCTTACTCCTCCGTCGTCTCTTTGGTCTGGAAGCTCTCATAGAATGCTTCCATCTGAGCCTGCTCCGTACTCATTCCTTTCTCTTCCAGTTTTGCGGAAAGAGCGATCATTTTCTTATAATCGTATGGAATGATTTTTTTAAATTTCGGCAGATATTCACTAAAATGATCCAGAATCCATGTTCCTCGCTCAGAACCTGTCGCTTCCACATGTTCCTCGATCATGGCTTTCAGCTCCTGAATATCATATTTGCTCTCCAGTTTTTCAATGGAGATCATATCTTTATTCAGATTTCTATACAGATGACTGTCTTCATCCAGAACATATGCAATACCGCCGCTCATACCTGCTGCGAAGTTCTTTCCAGTTTTTCCAAGAACAACCACACGGCCTCCGGTCATGTATTCACATCCATGCTCACCTACACCTTCTACTACAGCATAAGCACCGGAATTACGTACTGCAAAACGTTCACCTGCCACACCATTGATATATACTTTACCGCTGGTGGCTCCATACAGGGCAACGTTACCTGCAATAATATTATCTTCTGCCTTATATCCTCTGTTCTTTGGCGGATATACTACCAGTTTTCCACCGGACAGACCTTTTCCAAAATAATCGTTTGTATCACCGCAAAGTGTCAGTGTCAGTCCTTTCGGGATAAAGGCTCCAAAACTCTGACCTCCAGCTCCTGTACAGTTGACTGTGATCGTATCCTCCGGAAGTCCTTCTTTATGCTGTCGGGTGATCTCGGCTCCGAGGATGGTACCAAAGGTACGGTCTGTGTTGCCGACTTTCAGATCAATGGATGTCTTTTCACCTTTTGCAATAGCCCCGGATAATTTCTTCATAAGTACTTTTTCATCCAGTGTTTTCTCAAGCTGGAAATCATATACCTGAGATGGCTGGAAAGTCACACACTGGTCTTTTTCTGTGTATGGATTAAAAAGAATCTCACTCAAATCCATCTTGGATGCCATAGCAGACTTAGAATTTTCTTTTACTTTCAGAAGATCGGTTCTTCCCACCATTTCATCCAGGGTACGAACGCCCAGTTTTGCCATATATTCACGAAGTTCTTCTGCGATAAAACGCATGAAGTTCTCTACATATTCCGGTTTTCCTTTGAAACGTTTGCGTAGTTCTGGATTCTGTGTAGCAACACCCACAGGACAGGTATCCAGATTACATACACGCATCATGACACAGCCCATCGTTACCAACGGAGCCGTTGCAAAACCAAATTCTTCTGCACCCAGAAGAGCTGCGATTGCAACATCACGACCGCTCATCAGCTTACCATCGGTTTCAATACGAACACGGTTTCTAAGACCGTTCTGCAGCAATGTCTGGTGTGTCTCAGCAAGACCCAGTTCCCAGGGAAGTCCTGCATTGTGAATGGAACTTTCCGGAGCAGCACCGGTTCCTCCGTCATAACCGGAGATCAGGATAACCTGAGCACCAGCTTTTGCAACACCTGCAGCTACCGTACCAACTCCAGCCTCAGATACCAGTTTTACAGAAATCCGTGCATATTTATTCGCATTTTTCAAGTCATAGATCAACTGTGCCAGATCCTCGATGGAGTAAATATCGTGATGCGGCGGCGGAGAAATCAAACTTACACCCGGTGTAGAGTGTCTTGTCTTTGCAATCCACGGGTATACTTTTCTTGCCGGCAGATGGCCGCCTTCACCAGGTTTTGCTCCCTGTGCCATCTTAATCTGGATTTCCTGTGCACTAACCAGATAGCGGCTGGTAACACCAAATCGACCGGATGCTACCTGCTTGATTGCAGAGCATCGATCCTCAGCACTTCCTGCAGAATCCAGACGTTCATCACTCTCACCACCCTCACCGGTATTAGATTTACCATGCAGGTGATTCATGGCGATAGCCAGTGTCTCATGGGCTTCCTGTGAAATGGAACCGTAAGACATAGCACCAGTCTTGAAACGTTTTACGATCTCATCTACACTTTCCACTTCTTCCAGCGGCACTCCCTGCTTGGGATAATTGAAATCCATCAGGCTTCGCAGATATCCGCTCTGCTCTTCATCCACAAGAGCCGTGTACTGCTTGAACATATTATAGTTTCCAGTCCACGTGGACTGCTGGAGCAGATGAATGGTCTGCGGATTGTAGCGGTGTTCTTCTCCTCCGCTTCTTCTTTTATGTTTTCCAAGACTGTCAAGGGTCAGATCTGTTTCCAGTCCCAGAGGATCAAATGCGCGGGAATGACGTTCATCTACCTGACGGGCAATATCTTCCATTGTAATACCGCCTACACGACTGACAGTTCCTGAGAAATATTCATTCACTACTTCCTGAGAAATACCGATTGCTTCAAAAATCTTTGCGCCCTGATAAGACTGAATCGTGGAAATACCCATCTTAGATGCAATCTTTACAATACCATGAAGTACTGCTGCGTCATAATCATCTACTGCCGCATAATAATCTTTATCCAGCAGATGTTCGTCAATCAGTTCCTGAATGGTATCGTGTGCCAGATAAGGGTTCACCGCACATGCACCATAGCCAAGAAGAGTTGCAAAATGATGTACCTCTCTCGGTTCACCGGATTCCAGAATCAACGCCAGTGAAGTCTGCTTTTTCGTCGTAACCAGATGTTGATGGACAGCGGAAACAGCTAAAAGGGACGGAATCGGCACATGATTTTCATCCACTCCCCGGTCGGAAAGTACCAGAATATTTGCTCCGTCTTTATATGCCTTATCCACTTCCACAAACAGACGGTCGATGGCGCGTTTCAGCTTGGTACTCTTATAATAAGTAATCGGAACCACAGCCACCTGGAAACCAGGTACTTTCATCTCTTTGATTTTCAGCATGTCGGTATTGGTCAAAATCGGATTACGGATTTTCAACACCTGACAGTTTTCCGCCTTTTCTTCCAGCAGATTTCCTTTCTTACCTACATATACTGTTGTACTTGTAACGATTTCTTCACGGATCGCATCAATCGGAGGATTGGTTACCTGTGCAAACAACTGTTTAAAATAATCAAACAAGGGACGTTCTTTTTCCGAAAGTACAGCCAATGGTGTATCCACACCCATGGCAGCAATAGACTCTCCGCCATTGAGTGCCATATTACGGATTGAATTTTTGTATTCCTCATAAGTATATCCGAACGCCTTCTGCAACTGTTTTCTCTGTTTCTCATTATATTCAGTTACACGCATATTCGGAATTTTCAGGCTCTTCAGTTCTACCAGATTGCTGTCCAGCCATTCACCGTAAGGCTGTTTTGCCGTATACATTTCTTTCAGTTCTTCATCCTGAATAATTTTACCTTTTACGGTATCTACCAGAAGCATTTTTCCGGGATGCAGTCTTTCTTTCAGGATAATATCCTCTTCCGGCACCTCCAGTACACCTACTTCAGATGCCAGAATCACATCCCCGTTTTTCATTACATAATAACGGGAAGGACGAAGACCGTTTCTGTCAAGGACTGCACCTACCAGGTCACCATCTGAAAATACGATAGAAGCCGGGCCATCCCAGGGCTCCATCATGGTAGCATAATACTGATAAAAATCTCTTTCATCCTGAGACAATGTCTGGTTATTGGTCCATGGTTCCGGAATGGTGATCATGACAGCCAACGGCAATTCCATACCACTCATTACCAGGAATTCCAGTGTATTATCAAGCATTGCGGAGTCAGAACCTCTGGTATCTACCACCGGAAGAATCTTATGCAGAGAATCTTTCAGTTTGCTGGACTCCATCGTCTCTTCACGTGCAAGCATCTTATCAGCATTTCCACGAATTGTATTGATTTCACCGTTATGTACGATGAAACGGTTCGGATGTGCACGTTCCCAGCTTGGATTGGTGTTAGTACTGAAACGGGAGTGAACCATAGCAATAGCGGATTCATAATCCGGATCCTGCAGATCACCAAAGAAGGTTCGCAACTGTCCCACCAGGAACATACCTTTATAGACGATGGTACGGCTGGACATGGATACTACATACGTATTGTCATTACTCTGTTCAAACACCCTGCGGGCAATATATAACTTGCGGTCAAATTCCAGTCCTTTTTCTACCTGCATCGGTTTTTTGATAAATGCCTGCATAATATGGGGCATACATTCTTTTGCTTTATGACCCAGCACGCCCGGATCCACAGGCACTTCCCTGTAACCTAAAAGTTCCAGCCCTTCTTTTTCCACAATGATCTCAAACATTTTCTTTGCCTGATTACGTTTCAGTTCATCCTGTGGAAAGAAAAGTTGTGCAATACCATATTCCCGTTCACCGCCGATGGCGATTCCCAATTTTTCACACTCTTTCTTAAAGAAACGATGGGAAATCTGAAGCAGAATACCTACACCGTCACCGGTTTTTCCTTCTGCATCTTTTCCAGCTCTATGTTCCAGATTTTCAACAATTTTCAGTGCATTTTCCACTGTCTGATGGCTTTTGATACCTTTACTGTTTACTACGGCTCCAATTCCGCAGTTATCGTGTTCAAATTGCTGTCGATATAATCCCTGATTTTCTCTCATCACTATTTCTCCTCTCGTTGGCTGTATTCCACTGCTGCATGGATCAATCCACGAAACAGTGGATGCGCACGGTTTGGTCTTGATTTCAATTCCGGATGGCCCTGGGTTCCCACAAAGAAAGGATGGTCGGAAAGCTCCAGCATTTCCACAATTCTTCCATCCGGTGAAATTCCGGATAATACCATTCCATGCTTCTCCAGTTCTTCTCTGTATTCGTTATTCACTTCATAACGATGGCGATGACGTTCACTGATTTCTTTCTTTCCATATAATTCCCGGGCAACACTTCCGTCTTTCAGGACACATGGGTAAGCCCCCAGACGAAGGGTTCCTCCCAGATCAGTCACACCATTCTGCTCCGGCATAAGAGCAATCACCGGATGTGTAGTATCCGGATCAAGCTCAATACTGTTGGCATCCTGATATCCAAGAACATGGCGAGCATATTCTACAATTGCCATCTGCATTCCCAGACAGATTCCCAGGAAAGGAATCTTATTTTCTCTGGCATATTGAATGGCTGTGATCTTTCCTTCTGTACCACGGGTTCCGAAACCGCCCGGTACCAGGATACCATCCACACCTTCCAGTACCTGTGCCACATTTTCTTCATTTACTTCTTCTGAATCCACCCAACGAATCTTTACATTGGCACGGGATGCGATTCCTCCATGTTTCAATGCTTCCACTACACTCAGATACGCATCATGAAGTTGAATATATTTTCCTACCATTGCAATCTCCACTTCCGTCTGAGGATTGCGAAGATCATTTACCATTTCTTTCCAGTCACTTAAATCAGGCTCCGGACACGGCAGCTTCAGAGATTCACACACCACCTGTGCCAGCTGTTCTTTCTCCATGGCCAGCGGCGCCTCATACAGATACTCCACATCCAGGTTCTGCAGTACATGATTGACCGGTACATTACAAAACAAAGCTATTTTTTCTTTCAGTTCCTGTGGAACCGGATATTCGCTCCGGCATACCAGAACGTCCGGCCAAATCCCCATAGCCTGCAGTTCTTTCACACTCTGCTGTGTAGGTTTTGTCTTCTGTTCTCCTGATGCCTTTAAATAGGGAATCAAAGTTACATGGATCAGGATTGCATTTTCATGTCCCACATCATGCTGGAATTGGCGAATGGCCTCCAAGAATGGCTGGCTTTCAATATCACCTGCCGTTCCACCCACCTCAATAATGGCAATCCGATTATCCTCTGAACTTTTTGCCTGATAAAATCTGCTTTTGATTTCATTTGTAATATGAGGGATTACCTGAACCGTTCCTCCGCCATAATCTCCTCGTCGCTCTTTCTGGAGTACGGACCAGTAAATCTTACCCGTGGTAACGTTGGAATTCTTATCCAGGCTTTCATCGATAAAGCGCTCATAATGTCCCAGATCCAGGTCTGTTTCCGTACCGTCATCGGTTACAAACACCTCACCATGCTGAATCGGGTTCATTGTACCGGGATCTACATTAATATAAGGATCAAATTTCTGCATGGTGACCTGATAACCTCTGGCCTTTAAGAGCCGTCCCAGAGATGCAGCCGTTATTCCTTTACCAAGACCCGATACCACACCGCCGGTCACAAATACATATTTTACCGCCATCACATCTTCCTCCTGTTGTATGATCAAACAACAAAAGGCGTCAGAAACCCCGTAAAGTTCCTGACGCCTTTGTCATCTACTTTTTTAATGGTAATATTATGTCCCTTTCCACCTTATTTGTCAATTCTTTTCCTTTTCTTCTTTCTGAAATGCATTTTTTAAGTTTTCATATTTTTCACAAATGTCCAACAATATTTTTTTGTTCTTATAGAAATTTTGCACTTATTGTTTCGTTTTTTAAAGTCATATCTTCTTTTCATTCTCACTTTTTTGCACAATTTTTTTATGTATTTTATAAATTTTTCATGAATTTCTTCTCATTTCCGATCCATACCCACGGGAATATTTTTAAAATTCGGGGATTGACATTCCTGATTTTCCGAGTATACTACAGGACATAAGCAAAGGCGCTTTGGATGATGAATCCGAGGCGCCTTTTTTGCATTTCATTGCAATAACATCCGGCCTGCCGGATTTTCAGAAAGGAGAACAAACCATGACAAAAGAAATTCCTGCTTTATACGGAAGCCTTGTATTTAATGATAAGGTGATGCGTAAAAAACTTCCGAAAGATATGTACAAAGCTCTTCGGAAAACAATTGAAAATGGAACACATCTGGAATTGGATGTAGCAAATTCCGTTGCTGTTGCCATGAAAGAATGGGCAGTTGAAAACGGAGCTACCCATTTTACACACTGGTTCCAGCCAATGACTGGTTTTACTGCTGAAAAGCATGACAGCTTTATCAATCCTACCGGTGACGGAGAAGTAATCATGGACTTTTCCGGAAAAGAACTGGTAAAAGGAGAACCGGATGCATCCAGTTTCCCCTCAGGTGGTCTTCGCGCAACATTTGAGGCAAGAGGATATACCGCATGGGATCCTACTTCACCGGCTTTCATTAAAGATGGTACCTTATATATTCCGACTGCTTTCTGTTCTTACAGCGGCGAAGCACTGGATAAGAAAACTCCACTCCTTCGCTCCATGGAAGCACTTAGTAAAGAAGCAACCAAAATGCTTCATCTTCTTGGTAATACATCCGTTACGAGTGTAAATACAACCATCGGACCGGAACAGGAATATTTCCTGGTTGATAAAGAATTATATAAAGAAAGAAAAGACTTGGTATTCTGCGGAAGAACACTTTTCGGAGCACCTGCTCCCAAAGGTCAGGAAATGGAAGATCACTATTTCGGAGCACTGAAACCAAAGGTATCCGCTTATATGCATGAGCTGGATGAAGAGCTCTGGAAACTGGGCATTCCTGCTAAGACAAAACATAATGAAGTCGCCCCTGCTCAGCACGAACTTGCTCCTATTTTTGATACCGCCAATGTAGCTGTCGATCATAACCAGCTGACAATGGAAATGATGAAAAAGGTAGCTGATAAACATAATCTTGTATGCCTGCTTCACGAAAAACCATTCGAAGGCATCAACGGAAGCGGAAAGCATAACAACTGGTCCATCAGCACCAACGAAGGTGAGAACCTTCTGGATCCCGGAAAAACACCTGCTAAGAATATCCAGTTCCTGGTATTTTTGATGGCTGTCATCAAAGCTGTAGATGAATATGCGGATCTGATGCGTGTCGCAGCTTCCGGAGCAGGAAATGACCATCGTCTTGGCGGAAATGAAGCACCGCCGGCAATCGTATCTATTTTCCTTGGTGATGAGCTGACAGCAATCCTGGAATCCATCGAAAATGATACATACTTCGGTCAGCAGGATAAAGTGCAGCTTGATATCGGAGCACATGTACTGCCCCATTTCTTTAAAGATAATACAGACCGTAACCGTACATCACCGTTTGCATTTACCGGTAATAAATTTGAATTCCGTATGCTTGGTTCTTCTGCATCAGTTGCAACACCAAATATTATCCTGAATACTGCAGTTGCTGAAGCATTATCTCAGTTCTATACTGAACTGGACGGAACCGCACCGGAAGATATGGAACACGCCGTTCATGAACTGATCAAACGGGCGATTCGCAAACATAAAAAAGTGATCTTCAACGGTAATGGTTACTCTGAAGAATGGGTGAAAGAGGCTGAGAAACGTGGATTATACAATCTGGCTTCTACACCGGAATGTCTGCCTCAGTTTATTGCAGAAAAAAATGTGGAACTGTTTACAAAACATCACATTTTTACAAAAGAAGAAATTTATTCCCGTTACGAGATTTTGTTAGAGAACTATGTAAAAACCATTGGTATCGAAGCACGCACGATGGAAGAAATGGTTACCAAAGATCTTCTTCCGGCAATCAGCGACTATGCTGCTGAAGTTTCTGCGAACGCTTTTGCTAAAAAAGAGTTTTTACCTTCCCTTTCCACTGCTTCCGAAGAAGCACTGGTTACCAAACTTTCCGATGCTTACACTACCCTTACGGACGGTGTCGCAGAACTGAAAGTGCTGGCTGAAAAAGCCGGAGCTATGGAGGATGCACAGGCTGCTGCCGATGCAAGTCATAGTGAAGTACTGGCGAAAATGGATGAACTTCGTACAACAGCCGGCGAGATTGAGGCTTTAATTCCGGATTCTATTCTGCCTTATCCGACTTACGATCAGCTTTTGTTCTCCCTGTAGTGAGGTAGAAAGATGGAACAGGATGAACGGATTAAAGAAGCCTGCGGTGTTTTTGGTATTTACAACCCACACGGGGAAGAGGCGGCCTCCTCAATCTACTATGGCCTCTCCTCCCTGCAGCACCGGGGGCAGGAATCCTGCGGAATCGCTG
This sequence comes from Lachnospiraceae bacterium, assembly GCA_004556655.1. Taxonomy (GTDB): domain Bacteria; phylum Bacillota; class Clostridia; order Lachnospirales; family Lachnospiraceae; genus Oliverpabstia. Next base: position 33,917 of record SFGF01000024.1, read on the forward strand.
TGTTTGATACCAGCGGTCCCAAAGGAAATGCAAATGTCCACAGAGGCATGGGATTGGTAAGTGAAGTTTTTAAGGAAAATGTACTCCAGTCACTTCACGGAAATCTCGGAATTGGGCATGTACGCTACTCCACCACAGGAGAAACCACAATCAGTAATGCCCAGCCTCTTGTATTAAATTACATTAAGGGAACATTGGCTCTGGCCCATAACGGTAATCTGGTCAACACCAAAGAACTCCGGGATGAACTGGCCATGAATGGAGCCATTTTCCATACAACCACTGATTCAGAGGTTATTGCATATTGTATCGCCCGGGAACGTGTACATACAAAATCGGTGGAAGAAGCTATTCTGTGCACCGCCTCCAAAATCAAAGGTGCTTACGGTCTGGTGATCGCAAGCCCCAGAAAATTGATTGGTGTCAGAGATCCTCTTGGCTTAAAACCACTTTGCCTGGGAAAACGCGATGACTCTTATGTTATCGCCTCTGAAAGTTGTGCACTGACTGCAATCGGTGCACAGTTCCTCCGTGATATCAAACCCGGCGAAATTGTTACGATCACCCGGAATGGTGTCACTTCCAATTTTGATTTGTGCCAGTCACAGCAGGCTCATTGCATTTTTGAATACATTTATTTTGCCCGCCTTGACAGTAAGCTGGACGGTATCTCTGTTTATGAATCCCGTCTGCGGGCAGGAGCTGCTTTGGCGAAAGCTTATCCTGCTGATGCCGACCTGGTTGTTGGCGTACCTGACTCTGGGCTTGCCGCTGCTCAGGGATTCTCGGATGCTTCCGGAATCCCCTTCGGACTGGCATTTTACAAAAACAGCTATGTGGGAAGAACCTTTATTAAACCCACCCAGAAAGAAAGAGAATCCAGTGTCCGCCTGAAACTGAGTGTTCTGGAACCTGCAGTAAAAGGAAAAAATATCGTTCTGGTAGATGATTCCATTGTTCGAGGAACTACTATCGCAAACCTGATACACCTTTTAAAACATGCAGGTGCAAAAAATGTTCATGTTCGGATCTGTTCTCCGCCTTTCCTCTATCCCTGCTATTTTGGCACGGATGTACCTTCCAATCAGCAGCTGATTGCCTCGTCTCACTCGGTGGATGAGATCCGGCAGCTGATCGGTGCGGATTCTCTTGGATATATGAGGATTGAAGATCTTCAGTCCATGGTTGGTGATCTGCCTTTGTGCAGAGCCTGCTTCGACAATCAATATCCCATGGAGATCCCTTCTGAGATGGAATAGACGATTCCATAAATATTTTATTTCAGTAATCGCGGTAGAAGTTTATTTCTTCTCCGATTACATACATCACATTTTTCTTACGTAAAGGCGCGTACTTATCTCCAAGAGTACGTGCCTTTTTCCCATTTTTTGAAAAACAGCCCGGGGAGTTTTTTTAACTCCCCGGGCTGTTTTTGATTACAATCTCTCTAATAATTTCTATGCCCCCCCTCACCGAAAAAACTGCTCACTACGAGAATCGGAGCAGCTCTCAGACCAAGATTCATATCCGAAGGAACTACTTTATAAAAATTCTCCTTATAATTTCCGTCTATATTTTTCACCAGCATTTTTTTCAGAGAATCAAAAAAGTGATGATTCTCAAACATAGAACCATAGAAAACAATTTGCTGCACATCCAGAAGCTGGATTGAAAATGTAATTGCATTGGCAAAAATCTCCTGTGCATTCCGGAGTATTTCTGCCGCACCGCTGTCTCCCGCATATGCTGCATCAACAAACATGGAAAAAGTAACACGCGAAAAATCTCCGCCGACCTTTTCATAAAGCAGCGGTGTCGTCTCTTCTCCAAAATGAGTTCTGAGACTCGCCATCATTCCATCCTGTGATGCAATTGTGTCAAGGCAGCCACGTTTTCCGCAATGACATTTACGTCCATTGGGAACGACTGTAAAATGAGCAATTCCGGCAGAAAGATTCCTGTCGCCTCCATAAAACTGCCCGTTCAAAATGAGCGCCGCCCCCATGGTTGCCTCGTTACGTATAAACAGCATATTCTGCAATTGGGAGTCATGCTGCAAAAAAGTATAGGCATTGGCATAGCTGCGTACATTATTTGCCACAATAACCGGAAAAGAGAACTGCTTCCGAAACATCTTTACAATTGGAACATTTTTCTCTTCCCATATTCCATCACTATCAAGAATAATCCCATTTGCTAAATCAACAACTCCGCAGACTGTAATGCCCATCCCAATAATAAAATTCTCCGAATAACCATAAGAAGCAATCTTCAACTGAATCTGTCTGCCTATTGTCTCCGCAAAATACTCAGGTGTCAGAATTTCCGGGAGTTTAAAAGTCTCTTCATGGATTATCTCACCATGCAGATTAACCACTGTAAATTTTACCAGTCCCTGGCTAAGAGCAAGACCCAAAGCCACATATTTTTCACGGCTGATTTCAACCATTACCTCTCTTCTTCCCGCTGCGCCGGCATTCGGAACACTGTTTCCTTCCACAAGAATAGATTCGTTCATCAATTCATTGATAATAACCGTAATAGTTGCCGGTGTCAGTTTCAAACGTGCGGCAATTTGTTTGCGCGACATCGCGCCTGCTTCATGCAACAGCCGCAAAATGGCGCTTCGATTAGATATCTTAATGTCAGTCATATTTGTTCCACACAGCATGCTCTTTAATCCCTCTTTCTTTGTATATTACCCCATATTGATTCATCGAATAAATTGCACCATATTCTTTAAGTATATAAGAAACTTCCAGAAATTGTCAATGCTATTCCCCCTATTCTTTAATTCCCTGAGAAGCTATTCCTGCAACAAAATATTTCTGGAGAACAAAGAAAAATATAATTACCGGTATGGAACAAAGTACGCCGCCTGCCATCAACTGAGGATACTTATTTGCGAAATAGTCGGCAAGGGTGGAAAGCCCGGATACCACCGGCATTTTATCCCTGTCACGAATAACGATCAGCGGCCACATCATATCTTTCCAGGTCGACAGACCGGAAAGTATCGCAAGCGAAACGATCGGCGACCTCAATACCGGAAGTATAATCGTAGCATAAATCCGAAAATATCCGCAGCCGTCAATCATAGCAGCCTCATCCAGTTCTCTCGGCACGGAAAGAATAAACTGTCTCATCATAAATACTGCAAATACGGAAAAAAGCCTCACAATCCATAAAGCCACCCGTGTATTCGTCAGCCCCACCGCAGCAAGCGTATTATAACGCGGAATGATAAAAATCTGTTCCGGAATCATCATGATCGAAAGCATCAGCATAAACAGAAATTCTTTTCCCGGAAAACGAAGTCTTGCAAATGCATACGCAGCGAGCGAGCCCAGAATCACCTGTGCGAGCAGTGAAATAACAACCGCTAAAATAGAATTCATAAACCATTTTGCTATAGGAAACACTTCCAGAATTTCCGTGTAATTTGTCAAAATCCATTGTTCCGGAAGAATCTGCAGCGGAATTTTTGTTGAATCCTCGAATGTCTTAAAGGAGGTCAGCAGCATCCATAAAAACGGAATCGTCATCACTGTTACTGCAAGAATCAGCACAAAATAAATCAGCCATTTACCTTTTTTCATTCACTCAACCTCCGTAAAATACCCACTTTTTCTGCAGTTTGTTCTGAATCAGAGTTACAACCATGATAACTAAAAACAGACATACCGAAATTGCCGATCCATATCCTTCATTAAACTCACCGCGAAAAGTCAGGTCATAATAATAGCGCACTACTGTTCTTGATGCATCAATTGCAGGCGACGCTGTATTATATGTTGTTGACGGAATCAGCATATACACAATTTCAAATTCTTTAAACATCGAAATTACAGCTAGCGTTAAGACAAAATACAAAGTTGGTGTCAGCAATGGCAGTGTAATATAAAAAAATTGTTTGAAGCTATTTGCACCGTCAATTCTTGCCGCTTCATAATAGGTTGTTGAGATATTCTGAAGCCCGGCAAGAATGACAATCACCTGGTATCCGATTGCTCCCCATATAATAACCACCGCACAGGAAATCAGTGTATACTTCTCGTCAGTCAGCCAGGCCACTGTTTCAAGCCCCAACGACTGTAAAATATTATTAACCATTCCATACCGGGTATTGAGCAGCCACCGCCAGGTCATAGCAATGGCGGAAGGAGCTGTTACCAGGGGAAAGAAAATCAAGGTTCGAAAAATACCTTTTCCGCGAATCTGACTGTTGAGCATAACCGCCAGTATTGTTGAAATCACAATAACACAGGGTACACAGATCACAACATACCATACTGTATTGCCAAGGGACTGCCAGAAATTATTATCCTGCATAACTTTCGCATAATTTTCCAGCCCCACAAATATTCCTTCTTTCAGTGCTTTCTTATTGGTAAAGCTGATCCAGATATTGTTAAAAAACGCATAAAAATGGAATATCCCCAAACCAAGAAATAACGGAAAAACAAATAAATATCCTGTTGCAATCTCTCTTTTCCGCCTCTGGCTCAGATTAAGTTTCTTCATAGAAATCTCCATTCCGCCGCCATTTAGTTGGCGGCACAAATAATAATGAAAGTCATCCAAATCTCCACGTTATTGATAAAATAGTTTTTAAAGAAGCTATACTACAAAGTACGGGGAGGTAAGTTGTAAAGACTTTCTTCGATTTTAGACAGCATAATAATCAGTGTAAGTTTCATCTTTTCAAGCACAAATAAGTGGCTCTACAAGACCACACAGTAAGAATTGTTTTAACTTCTCTGCTAAATGTGTGATGAAACAGTCAATGGCTTCTTTATCTTACTTTGAAAGGAGCTTTGTTCATGAAAGTTGTTTACCAAACCTGTTGTGGCATCGATGTTCACAAATCTTTTCTTCAGTTTAAAGAATGGCTTATCAAAAACCAATGTTGTGATGTCTGTATGGAATCTACCGTTAAATACTGGGTTCCTGTTTTTAACCTTTTGGAGGATGAAATCAATGCCACCATCGCTAATCCTAAATGGGTAAAAGCTGTTAAAGGTAACAAGGACGATACAAAAGATTTCAAGTGGATTGGGGATTTATTTCGATTAGGATTGGTTCTAGGAAGTTATATTCCCTGTAAACCAATACGTATCCTGCGTGAGTTCACAAGATATCGCTACAAGTTAACTTCCTGCCGCTCCATCGAAAAGAACAGATATCAGAATGCGCTCACTGTCTGTAATGTCGCATTAGATTCGGTTGTTTCCGATATCTTTGGGAAATCAGCTACGTCTGTTATTGATTACCTGCTCGAACAATTCACCAATTCCGTCAACCACGAAGAAATAGATTCCAGACTTCCCCGTTCCCTTAAGAAGAAGTCGGACAGTGTCATTGAATCCATCGAAGGCTATCAGATGACTGATTCCCAAAAATATCGTATGCGCCTTGTCTGCGCACATATGGATTATATCACATCTACAAGAAATGATATAGACACTATGCTTGATTCTTTGATTACTCCTTACGAAAATGCTGTCCAGTTACTGTGTACCATTCCGGGTGTTGACCGTAACAGTGCAATCACTGTTATCTCCGAAATTGGCACCGATATGACTCCGTTTTCTAATTCTAAACGCTTATACTGTTGGGCGGGATTAACTCCCTGCAACAATGAATCCTCTGGTAAAAAACGAGCCATTATTGCTATCGCACGGATGATCCTCACTGCCATCTACCAGATACTATGTACTGATGAAGTATGGAATCCGACCGATTTATACAAGATTGATGTGCCTGAACCTCTGAAAGAAAAACAGAAAGAACAGGCTATCAAACAGGCTAAGAAACTACTTATCCGTGAAAGAATCATTTCCGAATCGCAGCTAGCTTCTTAACATTCCAAAACAATATTTTTTCAAAGACTGCCATTAGTCAGCTTGTTAAAGTGCGCCATCTATTGGCTGTCCTCTACTTTCTTTCACAGTATCCTCCTTCCTTTTTATATAGATATTATTTCATAAAACGTTCAATGGCCTTATTCAATTCTTCCAGTACCTGCATATCTCCATTACGAACCGCATCTGCAATACAGTGTTCAATATGATCCTGAAGAATCACTTTTCCTGCATTGTTGATCGCTGATTTGACCGCTGAGAGTTGGACCAAAACCTCCGTGCAGTTACGCCCGTCTTCTACCATGCGACGAATGGATTCCAGATGTCCAATCGCTCTGGACAGACGGTTAGACACAGCTTTTGAATTTTGATGCGTATTCGTAAAGCCGGAACTTTTACCGGTGTGTATAACTATCTTATCTCCCATCCGTATCTCCTGTCTGAATCTCCGTCAATATATTATAAGCGAAAGCCGCCTGAGCGAGCGGGCGGCTTTCCCCTTAGCAGTCCTGAAATTATCCATTGAGTTCCGCAGTAATCAATTCATTAATTGCGCTTTCCAGATTTGCAAGTCCCTCCTCCGCACTGATCTCACCGCTGAATACCGGAATCAGGTTAGGACTGATCTGTCCGAGACAGGAATAGTTACACAGCGGAACATCCCATACTGTTACAACTTTTTCCGCCTCCTCTACATAAACTTCTGCATAGTCATGCGTAGCTTCCCATGCACTAAAGGCGTTGGCATTTGCCGGCAAATGCCATTCAAGTTCTGCATAAGCATCAAGGGCTTCCTGATTCGTTGTATACCATTTTACAAAATCCCACGCTGCATCGAATTTCGTTGTGCCACTGTTAATTACAATATTATTCATAGTAACAGTATCAATATAATTGGTGCCAGATGTCGGTCCGTTTGGAAAAGCAATATAATCAAGAGTCTCTTTTACAGAAGTTCCCTCAAAAAGGCCGTTTGCTCCTGGGTCAGGACAAATAATAATCATTCCTGCCAGACCAGACAGGAAAAGTGATGCGGCATTGGTTTCCACAAGCGTATCATAATCGGCCTGGGCCCCGCTTGCCACCATCCGCTGTACCATCTCAAGCATCTCAACAGATTCCGGAACATTCAGCGCACATGCAGTAACATCTTCGTTATAAAGTTCTGCGCCATTACATGTCAACAGCAGAAGCGTACCATGAGCCGGTTCATTGATAGCAAGTGCGGATGCAAACTCATTGCCTCCTTCTGCCTTGATTTTAGAATTTAATTCTTCAGCAAGGGCTTCATAATCATTCCAGTTCCAGCCTTCTTTCGGATATTCCACTCCGTATTTATCAAAAACAGCCTTATTGTAGCAGATCGCATAGGAATCCGTATAACATGGAATTCCGTAAAGTGTATCCCCCACATAGTTTTGTTTCAACGGATACTCCATAAATACGCTCAAATCCATCTGATCCTCGGTAACCTTATCCTGCAATTCTGCCAACAGGCCGGCATTTCCCCAGAGGCGTGTCTGCAATCCAGCCCAAAGGACATCCGGTCCTTCCTCAGTACCAAGAACTTCATTCATTAATGTGCCGTATTCCGACAACGGAGTCACCTGAAGGGTAACGTGTACCTGATTTTGGGAAGCATTGTACAGGTCAACCATTTCCTGCATTTCTGTTTCCATACCCCATGTAGCATAAGTAATTTCCACAGTACCCTCTTCTGAACTGCTATCGCCGCTTTCCTCGGATTTCTCTGCATTTTCAGCAGCTGTGTCTCCGCCTGATTGATCGGAAGCGGATTCCCCGGAACCGCCACAGGCTGCAAGCGAAAAAATCAATACCAGCGTCAGCATTATAGATAAAATCTTTTTCATTCTTAATTCTCCTTTCGTGTCTTATCAAAATCATATTCTCAATAAAATGCGATATCCGGTTCTTTCTCTTCTTCTTTCTGATGAATAACTTTCGGATCAATCGCTTTCCCATCTACAACATTCCATCCCAGAAGCGCTTCCGGCGGGTCCACCAGTTTCATCTTCAATGCACCGGTTGGACATGTTTCCACACAGCATCCGCATCCCATACACGTAGATTCATTAACAAACAAAGCTTCATCACCATAATCACGGATGAATTTTTTGTGAATGGCATCAAACATACATCGCTTTTTATAACACAAACCGCAGTCAATACATTTCTCCGGATCCAAAACTGCACGGAATCTGGATTTGTTGTATATTTCCCGATAATGATATTTTCCTCCGGTTGCTGTGATATGGCGCAAGCCAGAGCAGGTGTTGACATTACAGTTACATAATATAGTGCCAATATCTTTCAAATCCAAAGTATGAGCGACTATATGCATACATGGAATCTTCTTTCCTGCTTTCTGTATGTAATCGAACATTTCCTCAAAGGATATTTCTTTTCCCAAATTATGTGCTATCATAAAATCTGCTGTTTCATCTGCGGAAATGCATACATGATCGTCCTGTCCGTATTCAGGATAACGAGTCCGGCAGGCACACTGGTTTTGTGTAAGCTTTTTCTTGCTTTTGAGAATTTCTTTGTAATTCTCTACCGGAAGAAGTTCCGGACAATCCTTTACCGAATCATATCGCGGACAAATCTGATTCAATCCATGAATACCCTTTTTCATAAGATCATGCATGGTTTCCTCGATACAGGGAGCAAAATCATACTCGTGGAACATGGCCACGCCTTTATAATAGGCGAAACCATTTTTCTCCATCCAGTCGGGGTTATTCTGCAGATCCGCCCACAGAGCGCCGCCGGGCGTAACAATCGGCTCGCCCGTAGTTTTATTATAGAAAATATCTCCGCTGAAATAGCGTTCCTCCAGCTGTTTTTGTACATACTCCTTGTCCATACCAAGCTTCCGGATAAAGGTGTCAGACACCATATGATCCCCAAGATCCGGTGTCCAGTCAGGATCCGGAAGGGCCATAAGAATTTTGGCACATTCCGCACTCATCTTATGTGCAAGAAGCCACGGCATATAGCGCGGATTCTCAATGCGCGGTTCGATTTTACGGGCCAGATCCATAAAAATCGGATCTATTTCTTTATTAAAAATCGCATTGACTTCATTGAGCAGCTCCGGTGTTGTATTCGTATAATCCAGCATTTTATCGGTCCTCCTTCCACGTATTTTCTAAAGGCTGCTGATGATACCCCTGCAGACTCTCCGGCGGATCAACCAGTTTCATAGACAGCGCACCGGTCGGACATGTCAGTACGCAGCTTCCGCATCCCATACACTGCGTCTCATTAACCCATCTTCCATGGATACCTTTCTCAATATAATATTTAAACTGAATGGCATTGAACATACATCGCTTTTTAGAACACAATCCACAATTAATGCATTTTTCAACATCAATATGGGCTCTGAATCGGGATTTGGTATAATAATCCCAGGGCTTCAAACTGCTTCCGTAATTATGCATATTGGAAAGTGCGCCGCAGTCAGTCACAGTGCAGTTACATAAAACATTGGATCTCGATACAATATTTGTATTCGTCTCATCCATCATATCGTTATTACGTGCAACATGTACAAATGCCTGTTTCTTTGCAGCTTTCTGTATAACCTCAAACGCTTCTTTCCATGAATACTGACGAGAAAGACCCATATCAATCAAAAGCTTCGCCGCATCATCCGCTTCCACGCATACGAACATATCATCTCCCGTCTCAGGGTGGCGGAAGCGGCAGGGACACTCCATAACTGTCAGCATCTCGCATGACTGTAAAATTTTCTTATAATTTTCAATTGGAAGTAATTCCGGAAAATCCTTTACGGATTCATAATGAGGAACGATTCTTCCCCCTGAAGGATTTACCCAGTCAGGATTTCCGATTCTGGCTGCTTTCGTCACAGCCTCCATCCGCGGAGCCAGTTCATCTTCCAAAAACAATTGGAGTACAATATAATACGCACGTCCATTGCGCTCCCTCCACACCGGGCTGTGCTGTAAATCCATCCACTGCACCGGATCCGGACGAATGACCGGCCCCTGTTCGGGATCTGACATTACATCTGCACTAAAAAATCGATCCATAATCTGTGCATCAATCTCATATTTGTCCATTCCAAGCTTCTCTGCAAAGCTTTTCGAAACTTTTAACTCGCCAACTTCCGGCGTCCAATCCTTATCCGGAAGTGCGTCAATCACCCGTGCCTCCTCCGGTGACATCTTGTGCGCCAACATCCAAGGCAGATAACGTGATTTTGGATGATCATTCAGTATTTTTTCTGCGACTGAAAAATACACTTCATCCAGATTTTTCTGCAATATTTGATTTACCTGCTCCCTAAGTTCCTGCTCCATACTTCATTCCCCTTTCAATTTTTTCATTTTCAGCCATCATCTTTTTTTATCGTCTCCTCTCCTTTTACTGACGGCCCATATACCAGATGTGACCTTAAATCCGGCATACAATTCCCATCCAATACATTTATCTCTAACTTTTAATTAATTAGAAATATTAATTTATTATGTATTTAAAAAGCAGATTCTCATCTGCACCCCATATAACGGTAATTACTCTTTTCTTATTTAATTAATATCTCTAATTAATTTATATTATGATAGCATAAAAAGATTAAACTGTCAATACATGTTATTCGCACGAACCCTACATATATAAGCCATTTATGATAATGTCTCAGTATACCACATATGAAAATGTCCCAGATGTGGTAAAATATCCTCCGTGCGACTTATAACGAACAGGAGGA
>SFGF01000106.1 GCA_004556655.1 Lachnospiraceae bacterium
ATGATAGCGTGTGTTGATTCCGCAAGAACACCTGCATAATCTCCGGTGTGCTCGTATTCAGCAAAGGCATTCTCAATATTGAAGTTGACTCCAACATTGTTTCCTTCCTGACGCACGGTCAAAGCCTCATAGTTCTGATTTGTCTTTTCGACATTGTGGAAGCTCATTTCGACATCTTCAATGCCTCTCTCATACAGCTTCTGTTTCAGATCCTCTGTAAACTCCTGTTTGAATGTTTCGTAATCCATTTTTTCCTCTCTTCCTTTTTCCTGTTTTATCTTTCAGATCGTCATCTGATTTTCGGACATGAAAAAAGCGCCATACCCACCACCTTTCGATGATGAGCTGACGCTTCATTTTTAGTCCGTATTCTTTTGCAAAAGAGAAACAAATGAGCTGCCGCATCTGCGTTTCATGTCTCATTTGTCTATGATAATATTATCACAGGCAATGATACTACAGATTCCCTACAAAATCCCTACAAAAGCAAGATTCCCCTTCCGAAAAAGTGTTTTCAAACCTAATTACAGAGTCTTTATGGCACGAATTTGAAGAAAAGCTCCAACTAAGAAGATTCTTTTTCTAATGGATAACATCAAATTATAACGACAAGCTGAAATCTGTCATTCTATGAGTAATCATCCGTTGTCGATATCAATCTTAACGTTATTCTTTACTCCCTCAGATCAATGATTTCCCAATCATCATTGAATGTGCCTTTGCTTTTTTCATAAGTTTTAGCTTGCATCGCCACACATAACAGTTTCTTAGGTCTGCTCATGCCAACATAGGCAAGCTTGCGACTATAATCAAACAAATTCGAACTTCCAAGTTTGCCTACGCCATAATATGGAAGAATTCTATTTAGGTCTGATGCTCCTTGCCTATCAGTTTCAAGGTAAAGGGTCGCATCATGCGTTTCACCCTTGACTCCGTGAATTGTATCAAATTCTATCCTACGTCCTCTGATTGGATCGATGAATATATTTTTCTCGGATTTTTCCGTCTGACTTACATCAGCAACTTTATCAAGAAAATACTCTGGCAAGCAGTTAAAAATATCGTCTGCTTGGGAATTCATAGTTTTCAAAAGTTCATTTATCTTTTGCCTCATTAGACAGTCAATAGTTTCTCTCTCCATATTCTGCAATCTTGACATTTCATAAATCCACTGGCGATATATTTCCCGATATTCATCGTCAAGCGACCTTTTTATTGTAGCTACAGAATACTCCTTGCCTGATACTGGATGTCTAACTTTAGCATAATGGAATATACGGCATAAAAGTTTGCGAACAATGCGTTCTGCTTTGTACAAATTACCGTCCAATAAACTTGCGGTGATATCGTCTAATAATACCCAGTAATTATACTCACTCTGTTTTTTCGCAGAGCCGTCAAACTCTGACCAATAGCTTCCTATACTAAGTCCGGACGAGTCCTTTTTTCTGATGGCACCAATAGCTTTATATACGCCTTTATTATCATAGAGGCCGTGAGTCTCCAATGCATTGATAAATCCACTGATCACTCTATCAATTTTCTCAGGGGCAAAAATAAGTAATACCGGCTTTACACCAGTCTTGCCCGCAAATGTAACGATGTTTTTGTTGTCTTTCTTTAGTTTGCAAATCACATCAGCAATTTCCTGGCTGTATCTACAAGAGGTCATGATAGGCAAGAAGCCGTCCTGAGGCACCCAATCTGGGGTTTTGTCTTCTGAAGAGTTATAAATAGCCTGGTCTGAATCCCCAATTTTGATTACTGTACACTTTGTTGAGTTAAATATTGCAGCAATTGCTTGCCGCTGAATACTATCACAGTCCTGATATTCATCAATAAACACATACTGGAATCGTGCTGAAAAGAGATCCGTATATGTTTCGGGCAAAGCATCTACAGCAGTTTTAGCATATGAATAGGCATCTTGATACCGCATTATGCCTTCATATTTTAAGAGATCTGCAATCAATGCATTAAACTGTTTGACAGAAGGTTTGTCCGCACCAGCCAACGCCCTTTTCTGTCTTCCTACACAAAGGGCGCCATCATCCCGTATATACAGTGCCTGTATATGTTCAAGCCGCTCAGTAAATTGACCACCAGTTTCAAAATTATTCTTTGTCACAATATCAAGAGCCCTGTACTTTGCGCTATTCTGCATTCTGTTTAACATATGCTGTGCATAAGTAAGATTGTCAACCGCTTGTACATTCCGGCCGGCAATATTTCGCAGATATGGCATCGTCACAAACTTATCAACAAATGATTGGATTGTTCCGATGTAATTTGGATAGCGAAGAAGTTTATCAGAATAGTTTGAAAGCCGATTTCTAATTTCATCCACAGCAACATTTGTGTGAGAAAGGACGCAAATTCCTGCACCATTTTCAAGCGGCATCCTATCAACCAGCAGTTTCAACTTTGCGAGAAGAACAGTTGTTTTTCCACTACCCGGACAAGCCGTCACGTCAGCTGAATGCCAACATCGTATAACATTTCTTGCGTCCTCTGGAAAATGTGCTCCTTCTGGTAAAAGAAGCTTCTCAGTTGATTCAATATCCTGATCGGAAATTTCCCATTCCACCATGGTCCCCCCTTATCTACACAGCTTCTCCTGCTGCATACTTGATAGCGTTCACTATGTAGCTTAGAAATTGATCTCTCTCAATCTCGGATTTCAGCTCTGATTTCTTTTGCTCATCCGTTTTCAGACCATACAAATCAAGATCAAACATTTTCTCTTGTGTGAGTTCGCTCGGTATTTCCGATATTTTCCAGCGCAAGATTGACGCTAAGCATTGAGCGACGATTGCTTTTAAGCTGCTCTTTCCGTCCTCATTGAGCATTAAGTCGTAAATCTTGTATGCAGTTTCTGCCTGAGATAAATTATGCCACTGCCTTGCTTCTTCTTCAGCAATTTGATTTGCTTCGGTGATTTTTTCATCAGTTAGTGAGATATATTCTCTTGCATTCAAAATTTTCATTCCGTAATGAACTGCTTTATGGAAATCTTCTGAAAGAGTGCACATGGCAATGCAATACTCCAACGTCCACCTCGGTGAAGTGAATCCGTGAACTGAACCATTGGTGTATTTCTCATTTTTTTCTTTTTCGGCCTGCGCAGATTCGGCTCTCTTCTCGTTGAACTTCCTTTCCTTCGTCACTGGGTCAACATCATATGGTTTCACATCACAATCTGTAATCACAGAAACCGGAATTCCAATAGTATGTCCATCTTTCCTTACCATAATCCTACTATATCGAAGAAAAGCTGTACTACCTACGTTTACAATGGATACTCCATATTTCTCCAACGGATAACCAAGAATATCGGCAATTACTGGAATCAGGATGTTCTCTGCATCACCTTCCACCATTATAATGCCCTTAGCGAAAAATAAATTGGCTTTTGTTGAATCAAGAAAGCGCTGAAGAAACAGATAATCTCCTTTTTGAAGGCCAGTCATCCCCTCAGCCAAATCATATCCGACACCATCTTTCATTAGGATCAAATTCTTAAGGTTAATTTTTGAGGCAAGGATTGGACTATGCGTGGAAATGATAATCTGAACATCATTCTCGTTATATTCATTTTGAAGATAGCTAATCAATCGAAGCTGAGCCTGAGGATGCAGATGAGCTTCCAATTCCTCAATCAGAGCCAGTTTCATGCCTCCATCAGTATCATCCTTAAGGAGTAATAATTCTGCCGCAATGAATAGCAGATTCAATTCTCCCAACCCTGGGTTAATCTCGGGAGCATTCAACGATAAGGATTCAAGTATAGCCATGAGTTGAATATCCGATGTCTTCAACTCTGCGTTGCTGGCTTGCCCTTTGTCATTGAACGATTCCAAATTATCACGGATTGTTTGAAGAATGTGCTTTCCCTCTGCATCATCCGTGAAGTAATCCTCTATCCTCTTGTTTGCGTCTTGAAAAATATCCAGAACGATGTGTTCCTTCTTATCTTTGAAAACAGGATGATTGAGAAGTATTTGTGAAATTCTAGAACCGCGTCCGGAACTCATCTCACGTTCAGCGTCCCGGAGTGGTTTCAAATAGACAGCTTTCAGCAAATCTCTTGCCTTTCCGTCAATCGAAATGCCGTCGTCTACATCGCCTACATGCAGTTCCTGAAAGATTTTGTGCCCCTCTTTCCAAGCACGATAATGAAGTTCGAGCGAGTATTCAACTTTTTCACCGTTCCTTTCGAACCTCAGATATTCGATAAAGTTCTTCGCTTCATTCTGAGTAAACTCTGTAATCGTGCAATCGATCTTAAACTCAGAGCAAGTATCACCATTGGTAGGCTTATAGAAATCCTCATCTGTCGGTCTGATGTACTCATTGCTCTGCGTTAGTAAAACCAACTTAAGCGCATCAATTACTGCAGTTTTTCCAGAATCATTCTCTCCAATCAGGGCATTTAACCCTTTATGAAAAGTAATTTGCAAGCCAGGTGTGCCATCCTCAGATTTAAATCGACGGAAGTTATAAATTTTCAATTCAGATATCATCATAGTTTTGTTTTCACTCTCACTTCCAACTATAAATTAGTGATGGGGCCAAGGTTCAATCTTAAATCCTTATCCTCTGCCCCAGACAGTATACTATAGAATGCTTCTAATTCATCAATAACAAACTTTGTGATTGTATTACCTAAAAAACTCTTTTCATTAACACCGTGTTCGGCCAAAACGCGGAACAACTTTGCATTAAAATCATACTCTTGTTTTTTCTTCAAAAACTCTTCAAAGCAAACTGTCGCAAGCCTGTTCTTATCGCAAAGCTGGTAAACAACAAATGCTACACTCATCTTGAATCGAAGCGTAATGACGTGTTCAATGTCCAGCATGCTTTCCGACAGTAAGGAGATATAATGAAGCGAAACTGGGTATCTAATATATGGAATGCAACCGTATTCCACGCATGAGACGATAACATCTATAGCTTGTTGAATGCATCCAAATACAAGCATAAAGAAATTATCCGAATCCGGTTTATTTACATCTACCATATATTGCGTTTCTACCAATGCTGCCTTAAACCTTTCCTTAAAAGGCAGAGAAGCATCGTCATCTTCTGAAAACATTACCAGTCTCCCGATATCTCCACGAGCATATTGTATAATATCGTCGATACTGTCGCACTTAGAAAAATAATCACTCAAGCTATTTATTCCATTAAATAGGCTGACAAATGCCTGCTCTCCCACTTTATAAAGAGAATTATGGGCATTTGATTGGTTGAGAAGCCTCAATGGTAATATGAGAATTTCTTCATGAACATTTTCTAATAGCTTTAGGTTATCTTCCGCCGTTACACCTATTTGCTTATACAGGAATTCAGCATCTTTGCCTTCTGACATCTTGCTTCGCATCTCCGCATACTTGCTCAGCGGATCATCAAGAACATGTTTATCTCCCATTAGTAAAAATGGCAGATGTTCTTTATCATCATAATCCATGTATGTAGCAGCTGTGAAGACATAACTGTTTTCTCCTGGAAACCAAGCCCTTAGGTACAATTGAATTTCTTCAATATGACGTAGCCAAAACAAATTGATTTCATCCAACGCCTCTGGCGCGTGAGAACTTTTGAGTTTCGGCACCAACGCTGCAAGTAATTCTTTATATTCGATTTGAATTAAATGAATTTTATTCAACAATAGGTTCGATTTCAAAGTTTATTACCTCGCCTAATAGTTGCTCCGGGATACCGTAGAGTTCGTTCAAGAAAGATAATGTTTTGTTCATTACCATAATACAATCCGGTAGAACCGTCTTCATTCTTGTCTCGTCCTCAATATCCGGAACACAATGATACTTGTGAGCAGGATTGTTACATTTTAACAAGGAAGATTCACGAATTGCTCCCCACAAACCATGTTCAAAAGAAGAATCATAATCATAGTATAATCCAAAAAGATTCTTCTCTCCAACACTTTCGGCCTTAAGCCTTATGTTTTGCTTGTCAAAGTATTTGGTATCCATGTCAATGAATTCTTCTCCCTTAAATTCATTAACCAGTGCTTCGATATATTTTTCATCAAAGTGAGATTCCTCTGAAACGCCACTTTCTCTGTGTCTGGCTAAAACCAACTTGTATAGTCCCATTCCGTACAACTGGTAATCACGCCAGATGTTGTCATGAGATGCTTCGTTTTTTACCAGATATTTCATCATAATAAAGTCTTCTATCAAAACACGCACACAACTTCTGCCAGATATGGAATTAAACAAATGATGTTCATATATTTCTTTCAAACGCTTATAGGAATATGTTGCTATTCCAATTAAAACATTCATTTTTTCATCAAGTGGATCGGCTGCAGCAAATAATTCTGAAAGATAAACAAACACCTCATGCAGCTTTTCCATGTATGCTGAGATGTTTCGTTTTTCCTCTGGAAACTCAACAGTGAATATGTTACATTCTGTCATTTCACTTACACACCTCCAAAATCCTTTCAAGTATTCAGAGTCAGTATTCGCAAAAGTTAAAATCATCATTTCTAAAGAACGCACTGTTGGACGAGCCATCCGCATTATCTCATCAGAGTGCTTTGATGCCGGATAGGCTACCAGCAGATCCACTTGTTCTTTCAAAAGATGAACTTTTCCCGAAAGCTGATTGAAATAGAGCGCCACAAATCTAATATCAGTTGCTTCATTAGACTGGTGATCCATTATATCACGCATAGTCTGAACTATTGCTTCGCATCTATCATCAATGCTCTGTTCAGGACAGTAAAAGCACTCGGCAAAAACCGGAGCTCGGCTTGCTGTAAGATAAATAGTTAACGGTGCAAGTGCTTCCTTAGCCCCCATGCAAACAATATAGTCATAAAAACTCTTTTGAATATCTGTGTCCAGCTTTATTATCTG
The DNA here is from genome assembly GCA_004556655.1 of Lachnospiraceae bacterium. Lineage (GTDB taxonomy): Bacteria > Bacillota > Clostridia > Lachnospirales > Lachnospiraceae > Oliverpabstia. Next base: position 6,894 of record SFGF01000106.1, read on the forward strand.
TGACAATCTTGCGGTATAGAGATCAGGAGCTAATTTATGCAGCGCAGAAATAATGCCGTAGGACTTTCTCAACCCTTCTTCTCGCCCGTAGTATTTCAAAAGCAACCCAATCCAAAGATACTCGGGCATACGACCATACGTCCATGATTTTTCATCTTCAAATTCTTGCATCATCGGTAAAGAATTTATTGGAGTTATAAACTTGCCCTTTTTGAAGGTGTGATCGGATAATTTACTATGCCTCATCAGTTTTCTCTTTCCCACCTTTCTGATTTCCAAATGCTTTTATACAGCTATCGGAAAAACCATCATTAATCCATCAATAAATCTTTATACACATTTGCAATTCATCTATCATAAGTTTTTCACTAAAATTTTCCGATTTGAATAAATAAATTATATCAGATTTCCTGCGGTCTTAAAAGTTCTTCCTTCTGTTCACAACGTCCAATAGTCCATAACAATAGGAAACAAATATAAAAAATTCTCAGTCTTATATCTGCAATTATACCGTTATCCCATTTGCTAAATAAATCATTTTCCCTAAATGTGAAACAATACATCTTCAGCTCACTTTATTCAGCGCATCGGATAAACCCTCAAGTTCATCAATTCCCTCATACAACAGCTTTGCTATGTAAAATAGTGCTAAATCGTTGTACCTTACTTCTTCCTCTGTGCTAACCATATGCTGTAACAAAGCAGCTGCTGCTTTTAACTTAATAATTGATTCTTCCATTCCCCGATTTTCTCCTATTCAATTCATATACTTACAAGCCCCATGAACCTATTTGCTTATGATGCACTTCCAGGAAATAGTAGTCCATACAGCAGTTACAACAAAACAAATTGCCATAGTCTCATACATATTCGCATCTGTACTGTATCCAATAAAAACAGAGACAAACAGCGATACTGCAACACAGGTGAATATCCCATATAAAATCCGAAACACCATAAAAATATGCTGTAACATCATTGATACCGAGACAATTGCTATAACTCCAATGATATATACAGGCTCATTCCATTCAAACCTATATGTCAGCAGATAAAACAACAATCCCAGTAATGATGAACTCAGAACATCAATTCTTGCAATCAGAAAAAGCAGTCCGGATATAATAGTTGATATCAAACCGACACCAAGTCCTAATCCCAGACCTATCGCCTCGCCTGAAACATCGGAACTTATCGAACTTGATTTATCATAATAAAAAGATTCTTCATAATCATTATACATGTCCATTCCCTCAACTTTCTTAATGTGCTTAAACTAAATCGCTCTCACAGCAAACTGTGGCATATCGTGATTTACCTCTGCTTGATAATAGCTTTTCATTGTCGATGGTGCGTTAAATAATGCCGCTAATAGATACTTTTTGATGTTACGTACTTTGGATGTAGTCTCTTTCAGACAGTCCATCACATACTGGATGTGGGAACTGTTCAGCTTCAAAAATTTTGACTTGACTAACTGCACCGGATACTCATTACTGGCAATAATCACATTTCCACCCTTACATAGTACTGTCTCCAAAATCAAATCATAAATCCCATCCAATAATTCTTTGTCGTAAGGATACTGCTGATACAGAATATCGATCTCTATGTTTTCGCGAATAATATTTGCATAGGCATGATACTCATCCAATCCGCTTCCGGTATCCTCTGATACGATTAGATCAGGATTACTATACTCAGTATCATTCTTCTTAGTATTATTAGGGTTTATTTTTCCAACCTCAAAAGGTTTATTTTCCAAACCTCCAGAAGTTTGATTTTCCAAATTCAAGAAGTTTATATTTCCAACCTCTGAAACCTTTTCTTCCGTTTCAGAAGTTTGTTTTTCCAACCTCTGAACGTTCTCCGGAATCTCCTCCATAAATGATTTCACGTAAATAATCGGTATCAGGTAAATAACTCGCATCTTGAGTAAACACCTCTCGGTTGAGATAATTGAAAAAGCTGAAAAAGTTCACAACTTTTTACACTTTTTAAACCGA
>SFGF01000025.1 GCA_004556655.1 Lachnospiraceae bacterium
AGGAACAGGATTCCTTATGTTTTTGGCATTTTTTTTAAGTTGTGTATAATTAATACAACAGATTTAGTGTCTTGTGGATAAGACTGCGGAAACTCAAGAATTCCATAGGTTGACGTGAGCCTGCTAAAAGCTTAGCCGGGAACATAGCAATCGCCGTATTGTAGGCGGTTACATTGCTGTTATATAATCGACGTGCCGCCTGTAAATGCTCTTCCGCATCGCGAATACCTCTTTGAAGCTCTACGAAAACATCGCTGGAGCGAAGCTCTGGATAGTTCTCTGCCAAGGCAAAAAGTCTTCCACTTATAGTGTCCATCTGCTGTTGGGCATCGTTCATCTCCGTAATACTCATGCCATGACGAAGCTCGATGACCTTGGAGAACAGCTCGCTTTCATGCGTCATATAGCCCTTTGCGGTATCCAACATTTTGGTAAGCATATTGTAGCGCTTGGTTAACGCTACCTCTACGCCAGAGAGTCCCTCCTGCACACGAATTTCTTTTTTCTTGAAGTCATTGACCGTTTTGATGCACCAATAAACAATGGCCAAAACTACAACCAGAATAACAATTATCGGCTTCATAATAGATTCTTCCTTTCTCTTTTACTTGTGTTATGCGTCAGTGTCAGGGTACTATCGCTGTTAAAGCAAAGATCATGCTTATGTTCAAAACAGTATTATCAAAACTTCAAAACATCAGCGATACATACCGATGAAGTTCAAAACATAATCGGATTCGTTAAGGTAGCCGTTTTCATCAAAATAAACCATGCCGCCACCAGATGATCCATCGTCGTTCATAAGATAGCAAGCTTCCTCATCAAATCCCACCGGCCCACCTACTAATGGGGTATATTCATCAGCCTCATAGAGGTTCCATCCATCTTCACTGATCTCAAGAATTGTTCCATCGGGGTACTCCCAGTAGCCAAAATATTCTGTGTAATCGCTGAAATCATCGTTGTCGTTGCTGTTTGCGAATACAGACCAATCCCACTGGAACACATAGCGTTCTTCAGGGTCCCAGATCCAAGCCATATAGGTGTATTCGCCTGAAGGGTAGACAATGCTAACAGTCACATCGCTCTCTCCATCGCCGTTTATGTCGTCAAAGGAAATTTCATCAAAATACTCCCTTGCATCTGGAATCGTTAATGGGAAAGACACACTATCAAACAACAATTGTTCTGGTTCGTCCCAATAAAAGTATGCACCATTGTCGTCCACTGTGACTAATACGTACAAGTCGGTATAATCATCGTTGTTAATCATGCCAGTGCTGATTACATCGCCACTGTCACGCCAGTCATCGCCTAAGTCCTCATCCAATTCTTCATCCAATTCTTCTTCCACTTCCGAGATATTTTCTTCTGATACATCACCTAAGATAAAAGTGCCAATAGGTCCACAGTAAAGAGATCCGTCATCTTCTATATACAACCGAGACCATTGAGTGTTATTATCCGGAGAGATCCAGACAGAATCATCTTCACTGTGATAGTCCAATTCTCCACTTGTATATGTACCTTCATTTTTATATAATTCCCAGCTTCCGTCTTCGTTAATTACAAGGCGATTATAGACAGAAGAAGTTACTGCCTTCCATTCACCGGCAAAGGTTGCAAATGCATCCTTATTGTCTTTTCCACCACATGCTGTACAAAGGAAGCAAAGCAGCATCGTCAGCATCACCAGTAAGAATCTTGTTGTTTCCTTTTTCATAATATCCTCCTATTCTCCGTCAGACAGATACAGGCCAGCGAAAATGTCCTGATAAACGGACTTCATATCATCTGCTGCGTCAAGCATGGTGCCGAAACCGTAGAGATATGTGTAGCGATCTGTGTCCATGGCAAAAACGGTCCATTCACGTGTGTCCTCATTCTCGCCTGTGGTATATGTCACAATATATACCGGGTAGCTCATCTTCTCGCTGTACGCAACATTTTCCTCAACGGTCTGCAAAAGGTAGGTGTCCGTCTCCCCTAAGTCCAGGGCGCAGCCAGTCAGATAATCTTCCAAAGTCTGTGCATCATCCACGAGATTGTGCGGCAGCGCCGTGTTTACCACAATGATCAGCCCATCTTCCATGACATCTGCGTAGTAATACGTACCATCCTCGTGGTTTTCGGATTGCAGGGTTTCCATATGGGTAAAGGGCAGCGCATCGCTCATCAGTACCGGAACCGCATCACCGTCGTCCGGGACCAGGTCGCCCTGACTGTCGTCATCCGGGATCAGTTCGCCCCGGTCGTCATCATCCTCACCGAGCTGAGATTCCTCCGGCTGGTACACAAACTGTTCGCTCCCCGTGTCCCAGAACCACACCATCAACAGCTCATTGCCGCCGTCATCGAACCTCATGGTCACGTCGCTGTTGCCGTCACCGTTCAGGTCAGCGAAGTCGATGTCCTGAAACATCTTCCATGCGTCGCCCTCAAGGGTAATTGGGTAGTCCACAGAGCCGAACATCGTCTGATATTCCGTATCGTAATAGAAGATGGCATCCGCTTTGTCGACGCACACCAGTACATCGGTGTCCTTTCCGTCGCGGGTGATGGTGCCGTCGCTGCGCCAAATGCCGGTGGTGCGCCAGTCGGTTTCACCAACGTCGGATTCAACGTCAGTTCCGTTGCTGTCGCCGCAGGCCGTCAGGCTCAGGCACAGAACCGGCGCCAGCAAAAGATTTGCATACTTTTTCCAATTTTTCATGTTCATTATTCTCCTTTTTTAATAAGTTGTGTCTCAATGTTCCTGCTCTACCATGGACAGTATTTCATCGTGGCTTAGTTCAACATTGCCGAAGCGGACAAAAATACCGTTGGTCACGGCACTGTTCCACACCTGCGGGTCGGCCAGCGGCCGGAAACGAATTTTGTCAAGGTACGGCTTCATGTCCAGCAACAGACGGCTGCCGGACACAAAATCAACCTGCAGGATATATCCGTCCATTGCCTTAACCGCTAAAATATATTTTCTTTCCACATAAGTCCTCCTTCCTGAATTGCCCTTTAACAGCGACTGTGTTCATTCACGCAGTAGATTTTTGGGCTTTTCATCAGCTTTTTGACGCAAAAAGTCTCATCAACCGCGTGCTGCCTCATTGATATATTGGATGAAGCCTGCCATATTTTCGTCCGCCTCATGTTCATCGTCAGAGGAAAGCGGAATGTAAAAATAGGAGTAATCCACATCGGTCTGTCCAACAATATCAAAGCTCAGTCCATCATCCCAGGTCACATCTACCAGAACGGGCTCACTGCCATCGCAGGGATAAATCACATTCCATGCGTGGCTGCTTTCTTCCGTTTCGTTGCCCAGCACCCATGCGCAGTTAATGCCGGCATATTGGCAGATCAGTGCAAAAGCTCGGGCATACCCGGCACAGACAGCGGTGTTCTGATTTTCGCCAAGCACATTGTATGCTTCCTGTAAATCGTCGTATCTCGTCATGCCTATCAGAAGTTCCGGATCGTAGCCCATGGGGTCGTATGTTACCTTACACGCTACATAGTCGTGTATTTTTCGTGCGTACTCCCTTTCTTCGTCATAGTCTGAAAAGCCACCTTCGGGAGGAGGATTCTTCATGACATAGCGAAATGCTCCCAGTCTGGCTTCCAGATCAAACTCAGGCGCATCATACACAAGCTTGACCTTACCGTATACGCTGTCCGGATTGCCGTCATCCTCCGTGTACATATCCCAGCCTTTGTATGAGCTGAATAGGTAGTATGACATTGCTTCTTCACACGCCCGCTCCAGCGCAACCGAACTCACATTGTATGACAGAACCCATGATAGCCGACACTCAAATTCGGTTCTGCCGTAGAGTAAGTTCCACAGCGCGTATTCAGATAACTGTTCCTGCGTTTCCAGAAATGGTATGTCTTCATACTTCTTTTCTCTTAGTTTCAAAACATCCGGTACAAGAGTCGGGACATCTTCAACCGTTAAATCGGTGACGGTCTGTGTGTCTGCAGAGTCTGATCCGGGATGCTTATCGGGTACATCCGAAGCAGAGAAACTATTCTCAGGGTCGTTTCCGACGGCGCAAGCGGAAAGGCTCATGCTTATAATCAGAATCAGAAGAATTATCAGGATTCTATTGCCGCCAATTTGCGTTCGCTCCACTGTTTTCCCTCCTTTATAAACAAAAAATCCACCGTACAAATATTGTACGGTGGATTTTAAGAAATAAACATTAACCAAAGGTTAGGTGTTTTGTGAGAACAGCTCGGCAAGCTGCTTTCTCTTGGTTCGGGTGTCGCCCTCAATATGAAGCTTAGAATAGATCTGATTCACATACTGCTTGACGCTGCCTTCGGAGAGAAACAGTCTTTCCGCGATCTCGCGGTTCGAAAGCCGCTGCGCCATCAGCTTTACAATCTCAAATTCCCTCTGTGTCAGCGCATCGAACGAGCCTGGGCGAGTGTTTGCCGCTTTTCGCGCTTTTGCCGCTTCGCCCAGCTTGATGATCTTCACGATCAGGTCACTCTTGATTTCCTGTGCCAGTATCGGCTGCAAGCGGTCGTAGTTCTCCACAAACGGCATCACAAAGCCGTCCGGTGCGGCATCGGAAAGCGCCCTTGAGAGCCACTCGTGCGCTTCCTCAGATTTTCCCAGCATCTCATATGCCGCCGCGGTCTGAATGCGGATATGCAGTGCGACCAGCGCATAGTGCATTGCTTCGCACACGGCCAGCTGTCCCTCGCTGCGTCCGATCACCTTGGTATAGGCGCCTTGGGCGAGATACACCTGATTTTCGATCATTTCCATCATGGGCTTGCCCGGCGCAAGAAAATTGATTGTGGAAAGCTGATGCTCGGCAAAAACATCAGGGATGCGATCCATCTCGCCCACCAGGGCGTGGTAGTAGGCGCTGGTGGCAGTCCATATATTGATCCATGCGGCGTTGTGATGACGCAGCAGCTCCACGCGGCGTTTCTCAAAGGAATATCGTTGCTCTACATCAGTACACAGGGAAAGCCGCCATGCGAGGAAGTCACAGCAAAGTGCCATGTTCACCTGCCCGTTCCCCTCGATCTGCGCATAGGCGTGTTCCAGCTCAATGTGCGCGTCCGTGAAACGGCCCTGCTGAAAGGATGCCTCTGTCCGCATGATTTTTTCTGCGCCTTGCCCATGGCTGTTTGTAATTCTATAATAGTGGGGCATACACTCGTCCATCTCTGCAAGCTCGCTTTGCAGCTCGCCCGGCGCTCGGTAAAACATCATCAGAACTGACGGTGAGCCAAAGGTCCAACCGCCGCTTTTGTGAATGCTGATGGCCGGCCGCGACATCTGCGCGCTGGCGCTGCGGTGCAGACGGCTCATGGCGCTGATGTCGTTATAGCAGAGGAAGCTCATAATCAGGTCACTTTCGCCCAACAGGTCGCCGCGCTCCTTTGCGGGCATCTCCGGGTGCTCCTCGATAGCGGCCATCAAAAGGGCTTTCATTTCCAACATTTTGGGAACCAGCCGCCAGTTGAACATACTGCGCATCAGTACCAGAATCGACAGAGGATGCGCTTTCAGCACGGCAGCAGGGCACGCCTCAATATCGGAGAGCACGACCTGTGGATCAAGCGAGGAGAGCAGAATACCCGCATCTTTTTGTATGACGCGCAGCAAGGCGTCGTAATTTCCGCTCCGTCGGTAAGATGCTATGGCGTGCAGATACTGTCCGCAGTTTTCGTACCACAATCCGAAGCGTTCCAGATAGAACGACTGTTTTTCCTTTTCCAGCATCCGGAATCTGCGCTCGGCACATTCCTTCATCATGTGGTGGAAGCGGAAAGTCACGCCGTCCGGCAGACATTTGACAAATGCGTTTTGCTCAGTCAATACGGAAAGCAGCTTTTCTGCATTGGAGTCCCCTGTGACGAAGCGCGCCATTTCCACAATAAACTCATCGGCAAGCCCCATGACCGCCAGAAACTCCTGCTGCTTCTCAGGAAGCGGGTCGATCATGGCAACGGTGAACATGGAATAGATGTCGGAGTTGCGGTCGGGCAACGCACCGCGCTCGGAGAGCGTTCGTAGGTTCAGATATACGGCGGAGAACCAACCCTCACTGGAATAGAGCAGGGCTTCAACCTGCGCATCGGAAAGTTCGGTACCGCATCGGTGAGCATAAATGGCAAGTTCCGTGTAGTTTAGCCGCAGGTGTTCCGTGCCAATCTGGTAAACCTTGCCCCCCAGCCGGACGGTTTCCGCGGCGGGCAGAAATCGGTCCCGGCTGGCAACGATCAGGTGTACGTTACCCGGCATACGATTTGCAAGGGTGCAGAGAAAATCGGAAACGCGGCTGTCCGTCAACAGGTGAAAATCGTCAATAAAGATATAACAGGCAGTTTCTCCTGCCAGTTCATGGCAGAGATCATCTGCCAGCAGTCCCCCTCCGGCGGCATCCGTGGGGCAAGTATAGTCCCGTAGGAAGTCAAAACCTGCCCGAACAAAGGCGTTCTGTATGCTTTTCCAGAAGATTTCAAGGTTATTGGAATATACGCTGATGCGGATGACATTCAACGGTTCTGCTTTGGCGCGCTGCTCCAGATACCAGTTCACTGCCGTTGTTTTGCCATAACCCATAGGTGCCACCACCGTGGTCAGGGCGCAGCGAGAGATGGGCCGCAGACTCTCTTGCAGTCGTTCGGATATGTAAATGGTATTCAGGTTCCATTTCGGTTTTGGCATAATGTTCACCTCCGGCTCATTCTATTTGTATCCGCCTTACGCGGATCAGACGGCTTTTTCGCATCCTCCGGAATTGCCCAAGACCTCCCGAAACGGGATGCACCGGGAATACGTCCTTCCGCGCAGTATTGATTGACCCTCCGCTCCGATACACCCCAGCGGTAGGATGCTTCCCGTATGGAGATATAACCCTTGATTCCGTCCATGCTGTTCCTCCGTTCAGATACAATTTCACAGTTTCTATTATATACGAATATCCGAAGAGATACAAGGCATAAAGAAAATGTTCAGAGGAAAGTTACAGAAAAAAGGGCTTTTTCTTAAAAAAGTCTTCCAAAGTTGGCCATAACGTCTTATTCAAATTGTAGTATGGGTAGAGGGAAAAAATATGAGAAAGCATAATCCGGCATCCCCATTTTTGCTTGATTGTCTCATTATTCATCATGCGTAATGGTCTGAAATCATTTGCAGAAATTTCACATCGTGTTCTGGGTGAAGTAGCAAACCCATTCGAGTACAGCAAACAGGAAAGAAAAATTTATCAGGAAATACAAAAAAAGTTGGAGGAATTATAAGAAAAGGGATTGACCAGCAAAGAAACTGATCAATCCTTTTAATTTAAAATGAAATGATTTCTCCATCATCCGGCACCAGGAGATTACCATGATAATAGTTCTGTCCTTCCGCAGTATATTTCTGCTTTCTATGTGCAAGATCTTTGTCTTCGGTATGCCAGAGGACAAGATTTGGGATATTCAGTCCTTCTGCGAGCTTACAGGCATCCATAACGGTACTATGGTGCTTTTCATATGGTTTAAAAATATCACGCTGGTCATAAAGACAAAAAGCTTCATGAAGCAGCCAGTCAGCTCCCTGGACATAAGGAAGTAAAGTTTCGCGATAAGGTTCGTCTCCGGGGAAAGCAAGCAAAACGCCATTTTTCATTCGGATTTGGTAGCCAAATTGTTTTTCTTTTGTGGAACCGATATCAAAAAACGTGAACTGATCACCGAGAATTTCTTGTTGGGAACCGTTTTCCACCACATGAAACAGAATACGAGAATCAAAGTGAGCAGTGAATTTTTTTCCGATGGTCAGACGAGAAAGCGTCTTGATAATTTCTACTAATTCATAATGGCAGTAAATATGCAGATTGCCTTCATATTTTGACTTGTTCATGCTGGTGGCAATCATGCGGATCATCCAGACCATACCAAGAATATGGTCATTGTGTGCATGGCTGACAAAAATATGATGTATTTTTTCCAGAGGAATATTCTGGTTTTCCAGGGCGAGAAGAATACCATTTCCTCCGCCGGCATCAGTCAGAAAATATTCTTCTCCGTTTTTCATGGCAAAACAGGTGTTATAGCAGTGTACAGCCTGAGCGTTTCCTGTGCCGAGAACAATTAAATTTTCCATTTATATATCATCTCCCGCTAACTATTATAAAAGAAAGCGCACCGGTATTCAATCAATAAATATCGGTGCGGATGGAAAATACATAATTAGGTATGTTTTACCATTAATCCGGATAAATCATAGGTTGTACCTTATCGTTGTCTGCAAAAACAAGATTTTCGGTATTTATGGTAATACCACACATAACAACAGGATATCAAGGGCAAAACAATTGCATGTGCAGGCTTCGGTAATGTTACATGCGAAATCTGCAAGAAATTATAAAAATTCATTTGAAGCTGCAAAAAGAAACGGATTGGGTTATAATTTAGTTGCAGGTGCAAATATTGCAGGCTTCGAATGTGTTGCAAAAGCAATGCTTCAGCAGGGCGTTTTCTAAAAAAGAAACTGATTAAGGGAGGTAATCCTGCAAATGTGGCGAATAAATAAGATGAGTTTATTGAGACAGAAAGCAAATCAGATGATCAAAGAGTCATTAGAAGCGGTGATGCCGGACCGTGCAGTAGAAAAGGCTCTGGAAAATTTCCAGGGCAGCGGTGGTCGGACAATTCTGGTGGCAGCCGGAAAGGCTGCCTGGCAGATGGCAGCGGCAGCAGTGCGTGTTCTGGGACATGTGGATGACGGAATTGTAATCACCAAGTATGACCATGTCAAAGGCGAAATTCCGGGGGTGGAGTGCCGGGAAGCCGGACATCCGGTTCCGGATGAGAACAGCTTTGCCGCTACCGAAAAGGCTCTGGAAAAAGTTCGTGGTCTGGAAGAAACAGATACAGTTATTTTCCTTCTTTCCGGAGGGGGAAGCGCATTGTTTGAAAAACCGTTGATTTCGGGGGAAGAGCTGCAGGATATTACGAAGCAGCTTCTGTCCTGTGGAGCAGACATTGTGGAAATGAATACTATCCGCAAGCGCCTTTCCGGTGTAAAAGGCGGTCGTTTTGCTCTTGCCTGCATGCCGGCCCGAGTTTATGCCATTGTACTCAGTGATATTCTGGGAGATCCGTTGGATATGATTGCATCAGGTCCTGCCTATCCGGATTCTTCTACATGTGAACAGGCAAATTCCATCATTGAAAAATATCATTTACACCTGTCTGAACAGGCACAGGCATTGATGCAGAAGGAAACACCAAAGAATCTTACCAATGTGAGTACGCAGATTACGGGAAGTGTACGTGAGTTGTGTGCAGCTTCAATGAAAGCAGCGTTAAAACTGGGATTTGAACCGGTTCTTCTTACAGATGAGTTATGTTGTGAAGCAAAAGAAGCAGGAAGCATGATGGCAAGCATTCTGAGAACACATGCAAAGGATAAAAAGCCGCTTTGCTTTGTTGCAGGTGGAGAGACGGTGGTTCACCTTACAGGAAAGGGAAAAGGCGGCAGAAATCAGGAACTTGCACTTTCTGCAGCTCCTGGAATTGCCGGGCTTACGAATGCCTGTGTATTTTCAGTGGGAAGTGATGGTACAGATGGCCCGACAGATGCGGCAGGCGGCTATGTGGATGGAGAGACAATGGATCGTCTCAAAGAAAAGGGGCTGGATGTATTTTCTGTTTTGCAAAATAACGATGCATACACAGCTCTGGAAGCGGCAGGCGGTTTGATCATAACAGGTCCTACAGGTACGAATGTGAATGATGTCACAGTCGCATTGTTGGACTCAATATTATAAAGTGAAAAATATATAGAGATAGTTTGAGCAGAGAAGTGATATGTGCGAAGACGGTTTAACGTGTACATATTTTGATACCAATAATGACAATATTAAATTAGAGTTTGATCTCTATTATGTTGATTGAAATCTCCATCATTTGATGGTAAAATGATGGAGATAATATTGAAATGAAGGAGATTCCTATGAGAAGTTTCGATTATATAAAAACTCCAGAGCAATTGTTAAAGCCTGAAATTGTTCAGATGGTTGGAAGCATACACGAACATAAAGGTAAGCAGGAATTGTTTCTTGAAGCCAATATAGACGAATTGAAAACCCTGCTTGAGGTTGCTTTGATTCAAAGTACAGGGGCATCCAATAGAATTGAAGGCATTTATACTACCGACAAACGTTTGAAAGAATTAGTAAGCCAGAAGGCAGAGCCACGTAACCGATCTGAGCAGGAAATATCAGGATACCGGGAAGTGCTTGCAACAATTCATGAAAGTTATGAGTATATCAATCCAAGACCAAATATTATTTTACAATTGCATCGGGATTTATACTCATATTCTCAGGGGAATGTCGGTGGATGTTATAAAAATTCGGATAATGTGATTGCAGAAACAGATGCAGAAGGTCATCAGAAAGCACGTTTTATTCCGATTCCTGCTTTTCAAACGGCAGAAGCTATGAATGAACTTTGCCAAAATTTTTTGGAAGCGTGGGAGGCAAATCACATAGATAAGTTGATTCTTATACCTATGTTTATTCTTGATTTCCTGTGTATTCATCCATTTAATGATGGAAATGGACGTATGAGTCGTCTGCTGACGCTTCTTCTGTTTTATAAAGCTGGATACATTGTCGGAAAATATGTGAGTATTGAGATGCTGATTGAAAAGACAAAAGAAACATATTATGAAGCATTGCAGGCAAGTTCCAGTGGATGGCACGAAAACGAAAACAGTTATGAGCCTTTTGTAAAATACTATTTGGGAATTATTCTGAAAGCATATAAAGAATTTGAGGGGCGTGTAGAACACTTAAAAAACAGAAGTCTTTCTAAACCGGACAGAATCAAGGCAGTGATTGATAATAAAGTGGGAAAAATTACCAAAAAAGAAATCATGGAACTATGCCCGGATATCAGCAAGGTGACTGTGGAAAGAACTTTGACTGAACTGGTTAAGAGTGGATATATTGCAAAAGTTGGTGCAGGTCCGTCTACTGGGTATGTTCGAATTTGAAAGGACAGGGGACAGATGGGTTGTATTGTTTGTTCTGTACATGAACGTAGTCAATTGAAATCACTCAGCTGTTCATTCTCCGTGCAACGGATGTGGATGATTTTATGATGGACACGCTTGGTGCACTTGTGGGTTATGGTATTGCGAAGCTAATCCTGAAAAAGAGTAAGGATGTCGAGGATAATAATAAAGATATGATGAAGCTGATTATTATGATCCTGATAATCGGACTTGTAATCATTTTCGTGAGACATCCTCTTATGGCATTTCTGCTTCAGTTTTTGAATGATTGAAAAGGACATGGCAGAAACGGAAAAAATATTGAAAACTTCATAAGAAATCAATCAAGGACATTAGATATCTGTAAAAAATAGGAAATTCAGTTTTAGAGTAAGAGCTGCGACTGTTGTATCGAAAGTACAGTCGTGGTTCTTTTTTGCATATTACATACAATGGAGATAATGATTTTATTGATAGATTTTATGGAACAACTGTTCTTTCATGGTATGAATATCTTTCTGCCCTTGGTATTAGCGTGGCTCATCTGTTTTTTTGTTTAAAAGAAAATACATAAATATCAAAAAATAATTAAAAAAGTATAAAAATTTAATACTTTAGTATGACGCATAATATAAGAGAAGTTGTTATACTGTTATAGTGTTTATAACTGTGCCCTGGGGGAAGTGTCTCATCAGATAAATTGAGGGTGCAGCACTAATGGCAGGTTATAAGAAGAAGGTATTTGATGACAGAAAGGAGGTAAACCTTGAATGAAAAAGGTTTATGAAAAACCTGTGGTCATGTTGGTGGACAAGGCGGTTCGTCGATATTCGGCAGCATATGGACAGCCGAAGAAGAATAAGGAGCCAGTGAAAAAGCCGATATGCGGATAGGTTATCTGGAAAAAATACTGGATGTAACAGGAGGAGTAGTGTGAGGGTCATAGATGATTTGATTGTAAGAGAGATAGCCGGAGAATACATTCTTGTTCCTACGGGCAGCGCGGCTCTTAAAATCCATGGCATGATCAATCTGAGCGAGAGTGGTTATTTGCTGTGGAATAAGCTGCAATCGGACTGCACGGAAGAGGAGCTTGTGGATGCTATTCTGGAAGAGTATGAGATTGACAGGGAGACGGCTAATGAGGATGTGAAAGCATTTATCAGTCACATGGAGCAGGTCGGACTGCTACAGGAAATAGGAGAAGACAGAAATGAGCAGCCGTAAGAAGAAAAAGAAGAACAATAATAGAATTTTTATAAGCGTTTTTCTTATTATAGTAAGTATAGGTATTCTGATTTTTATAGCCTTGGCTGTTATGAAGATTGCAGGAAAGAAAGATGGAGAGTCTCAGATGGATGATCAGATAGAGACACCAGATACTATAGGTACAGTTACGGCTTCCAGTGAGACGGAGGAGAAGGAGATTTTTCCTTATGAATTAGAGGGCGGAAAACTGATAGTGGAATCTTTGTTCCAGTACAGTGGTTTTAATCCTGATTGCGGAGATGAAGAGGGAGAGAATATTGCATCTCTTTCTATTAAAAACCAGTCAGAAGAGTTTTTGGTATCAGCACGTATCACAGCTACGCTGACAGATGATACGGAAATAGCCTTTGAAGTAAAAGACGTACCAGCAGGACAAAGTTTGATGGTGTTCTCTTTTGAGAATATCAGTTATGAAATGTCTAATAAATGTAAATTGATTACCTGCACGGCTGAGTTTGCAGAAGGATCAGCCAATATGGAAGATAAGATTTCTGTCGAAGTGCAGGAAACAACAGTTATCCTCACAAATCTGACAGATGAGGAACTGACAAATTTGAATGTCTATTGCCATTGCTTGCTTGACGATGCATATTTTGGCGGTTTGACATATAGCTATCCTGTTGAAGTTATAGAGGCTGGGGGTAGTTTTACTCTTCAGGCAGAAGAGTGTTACCTTGGAGAAGCAGAAGTTGTACGCATACAAGAAAATAACTGATGCAAACAAGGAGAAAAAGATGAAATATGGAAGGAAGGAGAAAGACAGAATGAAAAAATATATAAAGCCGGAACTGTTTTATGAGAATTTTGAGCTGTCTCAGCATATCGCTTTCTGTGCCTGGGATATGCCGGAATCAAAAAAGGTTGAGGAGTGTTATGCAGTTAGTGATCCTACGTGGGGAATTCCCGGAGGAATCAGAGCGTTCTATGCCAGCAAAGAGATTTGTGTGGATGGACCAGTTGAGAGCTATTGCTATACAAATGGTTCTTCAGAGAATAATATTTTTAATTCCTGATGAAGTGTGGAATGTCAATTAATCTGAGCATTGCCGATATTCATTTGGAAATAAGTCTAGATCGCCCAGTGAAAATTACAGATAATTTTAAGCCATTTCTTGATGCCGCGAGTGAACCAGATTATAAGGTTGAATGTACCAAAATGGACGTTCTTCCATCAGTGCGGGGTGAAATGTTGGCAAATGAATCAGATTATTCGGTTTGGAAGAATGCAGGGAAATTTATCAGATGCTTTTATGATCTAAAAAATCAGAGTAGAGTTTATGCTTTGACATCTTTGGATGTGGAGAGGAAATCTCTTTTAGTACAGTATTTGCCGGAGGGAAAAGAATTTTTTTCTGATACAGGTAATTGCTTCTTTCATCTTATGTGGGAAAAGCTCCTTATTCAGGAACAAAGAATGATTTTTCATGCGGCATGTATTGATACAGAATGGGGAGGTGTTCTTTTTTCAGGTCCATCGGGAATAGGTAAATCGACACAGGCTGATTTGTGGTGTAAATATAGACGGGCACAATTACTGAATGGCGACAGGACGATTTTATACAATGAAGAGGATGAATGGTATGCCTATGGTTCGCCATATGCCGGTTCATCCAGATGTTATGTTAATGAGTGCTGTCGTGTCAGAGCAATTGTAATATTGTCAAAAGACAGATGTTGTAGACTGCGTCATGTGAGAGCAGCAGAGGCTTTTCAGAAAATATATTCCGGTATGACGGTTAATAGCTGGGATATGGATTTTGTAGAAAAAATCTGTGATATGATCAATGATTTGATAAAAAATGTGGCAGTCTATGAGTTGCATTGTACACCAGACAAAGATGCTGTGGAGATATTACAGGAAGAGCTGAAGAAAGGGGAGAGTGAATGGAACCAACGGAAGTAAGGGTAGAAGCCCCTCTGACCGGATATATGTTTCATAAAGCAAGTAAGGCGAAAATCCCAATCAGCGGTACTTTTGAACTGTCTCCGGTATGCAATTTTCAGTGCAGGATGTGTTATATCCGGAAGACAGCAGGAGAAGTTAGAAATAGCGGCAGACCTATTATGACAAAAAAAGAGTGGTTAAATATTGCTGAACAGGCAAGGGATGCCGGTATGTTGTATCTTTTGCTGACGGGTGGAGAGCCTTTGTTATGGCCGGATTTCTGGTCGTTATATGAAGAACTGATTCGAATGGGATTCCTGATCTCGATTAATACCAATGGTTCTCTGATAGATGGGGAAGCAATTGAACGTTTCAGAAAAATGCCTCCGACACGTATCAATATTACTCTGTATGGAGCAGGTGACGTTGCTTATGAAAGATTGTGTCAGGTCAAAGGAGTATTCACAAAGGTTGAACAGGCAATTAACGGTTTACAGCGTGCTGGAATAATGGTAAAGCTCAATGGAACACTGACCCCTGATAATGCGGGAGATATGGAGGCTTGTTATGAATATGCCAGAGAGCATGATCTTATTTATGAAACGAATACATATATGTTTCCACCATTACGGCGCGATGCGTCAATGATTGGTCAGAATGAGCGATTTACTCCTGCAGAGGCAGCAAAATACCGGGCCAGAAGTTATAAACTTTCATATGGAGAAGATTTATATCGGAAATATCTGGAAGGAATAGAAAAAGGTTATGTACCACCCCCGGGATTAGATGAATCCTGTATTGATCCGCAGGATGGAAAAATAAAATGCAGAGCCGGAAAGGCTGCATTCTGGGTGACTTGGGACGGGTGGATGACTCCATGTGGGATGATGCCGGAACCAAAAGTGGAAATTCGTGAGAGAAGTTTTCTGGATGTTTGGAAAGAATTAACGGAAATCGGGGAGAATCTGAATATTTCAAGTGTATGTACACAATGCCCGAATCGAAAAATTTGTCATTCCTGTGCAGCTATGGCAATGGCGGAAACCGGGGAAACATCAGGGATTCCAAAGTATCTTTGTCAGATGGTGGAAGAGTTAAAGAGATTTGCATCCAGTGAGCTGGCAGAGAAAAGGACCACTAATGCAAATTCATGCAGATGTGGATTTGACATATAAATATAGATAATAAATATTTAAGACGAGGAGGTTCGTTATGATGAGAAAAATCAAAAAAGCAGTCTCACTTTTGCTGGTTTTCTGTATGGTATTTGGTCTGACGACCAGTGTATTTGCAGAAGAAACAGAAAATCCTTTGGAAACAACGGCAGAAAAAAGCGAAAGCACTGTTGAAACAGCGGAGATTCCAGAAGGGCAAACAGAAGAAGTTGTTGAATCAACCGAGACTCAGGAGGAACAAACAAAAGAATCTGTTGATTCAACGGAAGATTCAGCGTCAGATGAAGGTATGGTATATTCTGCAAAAGAATCTGTTTTAAGTTTTGAAGATGATGACGATACTGCAGTTGTATCCACGACAGCTACACCACGTGATACAAGTAGTGATGAATTTTACAAAATTGTTCATCTGGATGCGGGAAGAAAGTACTTCAGTCCTGAAAATATCAAAAAAATCATTGATAATGCAGCAACAGCCGGATTTAATCAAGTAGAACTTTATCTGTCTGACAATCAGGGATTTAGGTTTGCGTTGGATGATATGAATGTTACTACATCCACAGGCAATACATATGATCTCACGGCTGCTCTTGGTGATGGCTACAGTGATGGATCCAAGTATCCGGATGGAAGTGGAAAATATCTGACACAGAGCGAGATGACAGATATTATTTCCTATGCTACAGGAAAAGGTATTGATATCGTTCCATGTATCAATGTTCCGGGACATATGGGTGCGATCCTTGAGAAGTTTACACAATTTAAGTATAGTGGTTCAAATAGTTCTATTGATTTGGAGAATGCAGAGGCAGTTGCATTTGCACTGGCCATTACAGAAAAATATGCAACATATTTTGCATCTCAAGGTGTGAAATTCTACAATCTGGGTGCAGATGAATATGCAAATGATCTGTCTACTATGGGATTTCAGGGACTGTATACTTCTGGTAAATATCAGAAATTTGTTGATTTTCTGAATAGTGCAGCACAGATTGTTATTAATCATGGCATGACACCGCGTGCATTTAATGATGGTATTTATTATAATGAAGATAATACCTATTCTATTAATTCTGCTATACAGGTTTGCTATTGGTCATGTGGATGGAGTGGCTATAATCTGGCATCTGCACAGTATTTGATTAATCAGGGTATGGATGTAATTAATACTCATGGTGACTATTATTGGGTATTAGGAAATACCAGCTGGCAGTGTAGTGCAGATAAAGCGAGTCAATTTGATTATACGTCTTTCCAATATCGTACTGGAACCACGGGTAATGGAACGATTTCTGATCCGGCAGGTGCAATGTTCTGTATCTGGTGTGATGTAGGTAATGCAAATGGAACAGATGGAGGTACAGCCGTTGTTTCTGCAACTGCAGATGTAATCGCAGCTTTTGGTGCGGCTCTTCCTGCAAGTGAAACTGACAATGAAGGTGACAATGGTTCAGAATCAGGTGGTGATACTGGAAATACTGGTGATATTGAAGTGACAGAAAATGAAACAATTACGGTTACCGTGGGTCAGACAGCGACAGCAACTATCAGCGGTGCAAATTATGCAGGTACTTATACAACAGAGAATCCTAGTATTGCAACTGTAGAAGTGACTGGTACAGATGCGACAGAAGCAACTACAACCTATACTGAGGCATCTGTTAGCTGCAATACTTTGATTAGCAGAGATTCTGATACTTGGACGGCTGTAAGTGGATATTATTGTAAAGCAGATGATGGCAATTATTATCCGCTATATGCAAAGAGAAGTAGTCGTGGATTTTTGTTCTGGTATACATATACTTATACGTGGGGATATTCTACAACCTCATCTACAAGTGATATGACACAGATAACACAAGAGACGGAGAATACCAATACAATTCCTGATATAACTGTTTACACAAAGTCTGGCACGGATGCTACCCCTGCTTCTACAACTGTTACTTTTGCCGGCGTAGCTGTGGGTACTACCTATGTTACAGTAGGCAATACACGGTATACGATTAATGTTGTAGCTGAGGATCTGAGTAAGGTTACACCTTTGACTGTTGAATTCTGGATTACCAACCGGCAGGTAACAGCTAATGGTGCAACCAGTATGACAATTGCAGCTAATGCATCTGGAGTATATAGTGAATCAGGTACAGAATTCAGTAAATTGGTTCCAGCTACAGGTACACAGGACAGTAATACAATGGTATTCTGGAAGGGAACACGTCTGGCAAGTGACAACAAACAGACAATTGGATCTGGCGTGGATAAAACAAACTCTGGTACAGATTTCACTTATATCCGTTATTGGGAGGGTTCATGGGCCTATTCAGCAGATGGCAAAACATGGACAAATGTAACAAGTGGAGATCAGATCGTAGCTTATTATCTTCAGAAGACAGAAGTAACTGACGAGGTTACAACAGAGGTTGTGGATTGGGGTGTCATTCCTTCTACAAGTTATAACAGTACAAACTTTGTTTTGGTTGATTTTGCTGTAAAATATGAATCTGGTGAACTTACACCATCTTCTTTCCCTGTCAGTGGCAAGACAATGGCATTCCACTGTGACCCGAGTGATACGACAACCGTTCATCAGTATAATTATGGAAGCAGCACTACATGGTCCAATAATTATCGTGATATCGGTATGATTAAGGCGGAGGAAACCGCTGATTATGAAGTGTATATGATTACTGTAACTCCAACAAGTGACAGTAATACAACACAGGTTGCAGGTAATGCCAATACGGCTACAAGTTACACATATCGTGGAACAGAGAAAGTAGTATGGGTAGATGATGAAGCAAACCTGGGTGATTTTGCCGATGAGAGCTTACATTACACAAGCATTTCCGGTGATATTACTTATTCCGTAGGTGGAGAACCGATTGTACCGGGACTCGAGATTTTTAACCGTCATGGTATGTTGGTAACTTATTACGTACGTGCAAAAGTTACAGAAGATTCTCTGGCTGTTCATTATATTGATCAGACAGCTAATCAGGAGTTTTACAATTATAATATCGCCGTAAAGAGTGGTACATTATTTAATGCAAATATTGGACTTGCCGATCCTTGGAAAGGTAATCTGGCAAACGGAAGTGTTACAAACTTACAGGATAAAACACAGACGGTATCTGCTGATTTGAGTACAATGCCGGCGATTGGAGCACAGTATCGTTACAGTGATTATACCTGCGTAGAAGTAGTACGCAGTGAGGATGGCAAGGATGTTTATCTGTATTATACCTTTAACAATGCCCATAGCTTTGTTGTGGATTTTGGTTTGCCATTAACTATTACTACTGATGATTTGGGTATTAGTGGTAGTTGGACATCGGCATCTGTAGCAGGCGCTCAATATGGTATAGCAACGGCAACAGTTGGCGAAGGCGTGACATATACACCAACGGCAACACTTGGAGGAGTGGAAACACTTCAGCTGACATTGACTGATAGCACTGGTTCTGTAACACATCAGATTTATATTTACCCAGCAACAACGGTTTACTATGAGGAAGGATTTGCAACATTAACTGGATTTACTGGTGGAAGCAAAGGAAATGGTACTCAAGATACAGAAGCTGTTGGAAAAAAGGATAATAATTATGGTTATGATACTAATGCAGGATTAAATCAGATAGGTGCCAGCAACAATACAGAGGCAACCAGTATCACATATGGCGACAAGGCAGAATTTACATTTACAGGGACGGGTGTAGATATTTATACGAACTCAACACCAGAGACAGGTCAGTTGTTCATTCAGGTTAAGAATTCAACGGGAACAACTGTGAAAATGGTTCAGGTAAAGACTGCATTACTGAATGGTGCTACTGATTCAACAAATAAACAGAAAGTGATAGGTTACAATGTTCCTGTTGCCAGTCTTGATTTAGAGAAAAATGATACTTATACAGTAATTATTACGCATCGTAAGCCAAGTAGTGAGGCAGAAAAAGATACAGTCAATCTGGATGGATTCCGGGTATACGGTACACTTGATTTGGGCAAAGATGTATATGTGCAAGATAAGGAAGACAATCCGTCATATATCGAAGTAAGGGATCAAGTGTTGGCTGGTTTAAGTGTTACATCGAATGATAACGGTCAGATTAACGCTGAACTTCCAATTGAAACTAATGCTACTGTAATTGCATCCTCAGATAACTACACTCAGGAGAATGTAAATGACTTGTTGAATAATGGTCCAAAGAATGAAATCTACCTACAGTCAAATCAGTCTTTAGTGTTCAAGATTACTACAGATCGTGAAGTACAGATTGGTCTGAGAGCTTTGGATAAAGCGACTTCATATACTATAAATGATGAGAATAAGTCTATCAGTTCAGGTACTGATATGTTCTACACAGTACTGAATAAGTTATCCAATAGAGGAGAACAAACCATTACCATTACAAATAAAGGATCCGGCATTCTGGCTATTACAAAGCTGAAGATATGTGATGATCCAAATGCAACTCTTGGTACATTAACTACTGAAGATTTGACAGATGCGCTGATTGCGTTGGGTATTACTGAAACTGAGCCAATAGAACCAGAGGAGCCAGAAGTTATCTATGCTGATGCAACACTGACTGTTCAGGTCAATGATGAAGCGACTATTTTGACTAAGAATGGTGTGATTGGCGAAAGTGCAATGTTTACTGCAGCAGAGATTCAGGCGGCTGCTGAAGCTTTGGTTGTTGACGGTTATGAATTGAAAGATGTAACTTTCAGTGACGTGACAATTGCTTATGGTGAAGAAAATACAGTGACCTTTACTGCTACTGAAAAGCAGCAGACTGTTGATACACCAGATAATGGTAACAGTGGTTCATCTTCCAGTTCCATAATTGATATCTTTAATAAATTATTGAATGCTTTAAAAAATATTTTGGGTAGAAAGTAGTAAATAATTAATATAAGACATGTCACTATAAAAATTTAAGAGAGCAGTTGTTTCGTGACTGACAATCGGTCTGGAGCAGCTGCTCCTTTTATTTACGTTATATTGCCGTATCTGTCGCAAAGGGGTAAGTGTCAAAACGTTTGCCTTTCATGAAAGTCATTTTTAGTCAAACTCTCATCAATGGAGGCGTGATCATGGCTGAAGAAACCAGTCTTGTAGCCCGGCAGGTAAGACTCAGGCAATGAGCTGAACAGATAAGAGATTGTCAAAATCGTCCTGAAGGAATGAACGTGTCGACTTGGTGTTAAGTTTGTATTGGAGATATATAGTGCACACAAATCATCACTGAAAGTATACAGAATTGGTGATTATTCCGGGATGTACCCTAATATTCAATTGGTGATAGAAAACAGATCAATCACTCACAGGTAAAGTTCATCTGAAAGCTGATTGTTGATAAAGTCTTGACAGATCCAAATGAATTGTATAAAATGCAAGTAAATACTTGCATCGGGAGATGAACAGTTATGTTTGATGAGACACAAAGTAAAATCATCCAGGCCACCATGGATCTGGTTATGGAACGGGGCTATGCTTCCACCACAACGAAAGATATAGCCCATCGGGCGGGGATTAACGAGTGTACGATTTTTCGTAAATTTAAGGGGAAAAAGGAGATTGTGCTGTCGGCCATGCAGCTTCCCCAGTGGAATCCGAAGCTTTCAGAAGAGCAGTTTTCTTATGTGGGAGATTTGGAGAGAGATCTTTGTGCCTTTGCGCGGGTCTATATGGAGAGGGTGACGCCCCGGATGGTAAAGGTGTCCATAGGGCTTCGCACACCAGAATTGTATCCGGATACGGCGGAGAATATCATGGAAGTGCCTCGTGTGTTCAAGGGGATTCTGGTGAAGTATTTTACTGAGATGCAGGATCAGATTCGGGAAACAGATACGGAAAGTATGGCTATGATGTTTCTGTCTATGAATTTCGGTTTTGTATTTCTGAATGCTTCTTTTGGGCGAAAGTTGACAGAACTGGAAAAAGAAGAATACATTGCAAACAGTGTTCACATCTTTGTGGAAGGTATACGGAAAAAATGATAGGGTTCCGGAGTATATAAAGTGCAATCCTGCTATGCAGGATTCTTTTTATAATCATTATGCAAGTGAATACTTGCATGGAAAGGAGAGAGAATGGTATATTTTATAGTAACCATATAGAGAGACAGGGAAAGGGACTGCAGTGATTATGAGGACTATATCCGAAGGGTAAAACCTATTGTAGAGCGCTATGGAGGCAGATATCTGATCCGGTCAGATAAAGTGGAGGCTTTGCAGGAGCAGTGGCAGCCGGATCGGGTGATTGTGATTGCCTGGGATACAAAGGAACAGATGGAGACATGTTTTTCATCGGAAGAATACAGGCGTATTGCGGCAAAACGAGAAAAAACGGTGGATAGTCGGGCGATTATTGTGGAGGAATGAGTGATGAAAATAAGTGAACAGGTATATCAGATACGAATTGATTTTCAAGTGACACCACAGGTGCAAAGGTACGTGTATGTCTATCTGCTTATGGGAGAAAAGTGCTGTCTGATCGATGCAGGAGTGGCGGGTTCTGAGGCTGTGATCAGTACTTATATGAAAAAGTTAGGAAGGGATATTTCCGACATAAAAGCTTTGTTTTTGACTCATGCCCATCCGGATCATATCGGAGCGGCTGCAGTGATAAAAGAGATTTCCGGGTGTGAAGTCTATGCTTCAGAAAAGGAAATACGATGGATCGAGGATATAGATACGCAGTACAAGGAGAGGCCTATTCCGAATTTTTATACGCTGGTGGGGGATTCGGTAAAAGTGGATCATTGCATAAGAGAGGGGCAGAACGTGAAGATACAACAGGGGATGACGCTCAAGGTGATGGAGACTCCCGGTCATTCCGATGGATCACTGTCCTGGCTGTGGGATGAGCAGAGGATCTTATTTTGCGGTGATGCCATTCCGGCTTTGGATGATGTTCCTATTTTTACAGATCTTGTGAAAAGTCAGGAATCAATTAAAAAGATTATGACTAGAGCGGATATACGAACTCTGTGTCCAGCATGGGATCGTCAATATGAAGAATGGGAATGGAAAGAAATCTGTCAGACACAGCTGGAACTTCTGGAACGGTTGAGGCAATGTGAGGCACAGATAAGGAACCGACAGGAAAAGCTGTCGCAGAAAGAGATGATTCATTGTATAATAAAGCAGATGGGCTGGGAAGCTGAGGAGGCGAATCCTCTCCTTCGACGCAGTATACAGTCGTGCCTGATATGAGTATTTCATCTGGGATTATCCATTGAATGAAAACAGTCTCATTGCATAACCTGTGAAATCAAGTTACGATTGAAGCGGAAGGGAAAATACATCCTTCAGTGAGGTATCGCTGGAGGATAACCATGCTCCGAGCATCATAAAGAGCAGAGCGATAAAAAAGGTAATTCCGGGAATCTCCTGGAATATGATCAACGACAGAAAGACGCCTATAAAAGGCGCAATCGCATAGTAGGCGCTGGTTCTGGAAGCACCAAGTAAGCGCTGGGCATAAACGTAAGTGTAGATACTAAGACCATAGGCTACAAAACCGAGAAGAAGAACACAGGGGATGCTCCAAAATGATTCGATTCTTTCCCCTATAACAAAACCAATCGCCAGTGAACCGCCTCCTGAAAAAATACCTTTAAGAAGAACAATCTGTAAGGGATCTTTCGAGGATATTTTCCTGGTACAGTTATTTTCCAGGCCCCAGCAGCAGGCAGCAAGCAGCACAAACAGACTTCCTCTAGAAAAATACAGGCTGCTGATATCCTCGAAGGAAAGGATGAGGCAGGAAATTGTAACGGCAATGATTCCGAGCCATAATCTTGGAGAGATTCGTTCCTTAAAAGCGAATAGAGCAATAAATGCTGTGGCTGCAATCTCAAAATTATTGAGTAACGATGCATTTGCGGCGGTCGTCATGGATAAACCCAGCAACAGACAGATCGGTGCTGCAATATCCAGGACAATCATGGCAATCGTAAAAGGAAGCTCAGCTTTTGTGAGCTTTGTTTCCTGCCTGGGATGTCCCGTCAATTTATGTGATAAAGCAATAGCAACCATGCCAAGACCGGCGCCGATATAGAGAAAACCAGCCATCAGTGTTGATGGCATATAGGTAAGCAATATTTTTGAAAAAGGGGAATTGATTGCATAAAGTGCCGCAGCCAGTACAGCAAGAAGGATGCCCTGCTTATTCTTTGTGAACATAATATCATCTCCGAACAAAATATTTAATATCGCACAAATTGTTTGATATCATTATCTTATCCTGCGGAAAAAAATAATACAATAAACGATGATAAAGCTTTGTTTCTTACGGAACAAAATGGGAAAATTGTTCAGCAGATAAAATCCGGAAAAATGTGCTGTAACTTAAAAGAGAAATAAAAAATGAGAGGCATCGGGAAAATTTCCCGGTAGCCTCTTGATTTTTTATCGTTTTCTTTTTTCATAATCTGCATCAATCCGTTCTTTCCAGTCTGCGGATAAAGGTTTGTTTTCCCCACGGACTCTGCAGATTGCTTCGCTCAGAACTTCATAGTTCAGAGCAGTTCCTTCTTCATCACAATGGTAATTGGCTGCATAATCTTTGTTGATACCAAAATGTCCGGCAACTTCCAGGGCATCTATGTTTGCGCCAAGGAAAAGAAATTCCCATCCATAACGGGATTTTTGTCTTTCCACCATCGCTTTTACTTTAGGATAGGTGTAGTGCCTGCTGGCGTTCTCCATGCCATCGGTAGTGATGATGAATAATGTTTTTTCCGGCCGATCTTCTTCCCGGGCATATTTGTGTACATTGCCGATGTGATGAATCGCACCGCCGATCGCATCCAACAGTGCAGTACAGCCACGAACAAAATAGTCACGGTCTGTCATGGTTTTGATAGATTCCAGAGGAACGCGGTCGTGAAGCACCTCGCTTCGGTCGTCAAAAAGTACAGTGGAGACAATTGCCTGTCCCTCCTCTTTTTTCTGTTTTGCAATCAGGGAATTGAATCCTCCGATGGTGTCCGCTTCGAGACCGGACATGGAGCCGCTGCGATCTAATATAAAAACGATCTCTGTTAATCCTTTTTTCATTTTGAAAACCTCCTTTGTTTTATTATACTTAGAGTATAGTAAAAACGAAGGAAGTTATGGTCGCTTAAAAAGCGACAAATTATCCGCCGATCATAGGCTGATCAAATGCAAACAGGACTTCATTGATTTCGAAAGAATTATAGTTTCCTTCCAGGATAAAGTATTCAATAATGATATCAAATTTGCTGCTGTGAGTCAGGGCATAACCTGCTTTCCCGATCAGGTCACGGGTTTCGTCCAGATTCAGTTCCAGTGCAATCGCAAATGCTATGCAGGTAGCTTTGCTGGGTTTGTAGTTTTTGTTGTTCTTGATTTTTGAAAAAAGCTTGCGGTCGATGTTGGCTTTTTTATATACATCCGGATCTTTCAAACCCTTCTGATCAATCAAATGAATCAGACTTTCTGAAAATGTTTCTTCCATTTCTTTCATCAAATCTTCCAGTCTGCGGGGAGAGGCCGGGGCAAGCGGTGCCCTTTCCATCTCTTCCGAAAACAATTGGCAGGATTGATAGTTGGGAGACAATTCAGCCATTCTTCGTCGGTTTCTGGCTTCTTCCAGCTGATAAAGATCTATGTCCGGAGCCTTTTGCCCGGTGGGGATATTATATTCTTCAAGGTATTTTTCCTGAATATATGTATCATCAATAAAGCTTTGCACCGAATGAAAAAGTTTCGATGAAAGTACAAAGGCACTTCGGTTGAACACTACAAGATAGATCTGCATTTCGTGTTTCATCAGGAATTTGCTGAACGTATTGATGGCGATCTGTAAAGCAAGTTCTTTGGGAAATCCGTGATTTCCTGCGGCCAGCAGCGGAAATGCGATGGATTCACATCCATATTCCAGAGCCAACTGCAGAGATTTTGTATAGCAGCTTTCCAGAAGTTCGGTTTCGTTTTTCTTCCCGCCTTGCCAGATGGGAGAGACCGCATGAATTACATATTTTGCATCCAGATTAAAAGCAGGCGTAACAGCCGCATCTCCAAAAGCAATCTTTCCGATTTTCCTGCGGGCAATCAACAGCTGCCTGCCGGCTTTTTTATGAACACCGCTGTCTGTTCCAAAGCCGATGATCGGACGTGAGTTGGCGGCATTTACAATGGCATCAACCTGCATATTGGTCAGATCATTTCTCACAATTTCAAATGGCATAAGAATATACCTCCCGGGAATTTATTTCTTTTCAATTTTAACATGAAAACGCAGGAGGTTCTATAGGGGAACTCATAACAGAAATCAAATAAATATTTGCAAAAATTTTATTGAACAGCATTAAAGCATATAATATATTTAGGTAAGAAAGAAGATGCAGCATGGCTAATAACACATTTTATCTTGAAAATATAACTGAACAAAGGAGTGTTTGAAATATGAAATACAAATTCTGGGGATGTGAACAGGCAAATGTTCCGGCAATAACAGCTCAATATAAAGGAATAGCTACACCACTTGATTTATATGATGTGCTTTCTAAGATATGGTGTGCTGATACTTGTGCACCGAGGATGCGGCAAAACTGGACACCGGAGAATAAAACGCTGGGCCAGTGTTCGATCACGGCATTTTTGGCACAGGATATATTCGGCGGTAAAGTATATGGTGTGCTGCGGCCGGGTGGAAATTACCACTGTTACAATGTAGTTGGGGATTGTAGATTTGATCTGACAAGCGAACAGTTTGGGGACGAAACACTGGTGTATGACGGCAATCCGGAACAATTCCGGGAAGTACATTTTGCAAAAGAAGAAAAAAGACTGAGGTATGAATATTTGAAAAAAGAGCTGGAAAAGCTGTGTAATAATTTAGGATAAGGTGGAAGCAAGTTTATCATTTAAGTTCACAGAATTTTCACAATTTTTATTAGCACTCGCACTTGACGAGTGCTAATTTACGTGTTATATTACATGTAGAACAAAGGAAGAGGAAAAAAGAATCAGACCTCTTCTGGAAAGTTCAGAAAATCAACACTTCGGATTTCTCCGATAGTGCAAACTTTAGTTTATGTCATGAAAGGAGATATGACTTATGTTAATGCCTAGTATTTTTGGAGAAAGTTTATTTGATGATTTTATGGATGGTTTTGCATTTCCGAATATCGACAAGAAATTGTACGGAAAGCACGCAGCGAATCTGATGAAGACCGATGTGAAGGAAAAAGATGACACCTATGAAGTAGACATTGATCTGCCGGGGTTCAAAAAAGATGAAATCCAGATCCAGCTGGAAAATGGTTATCTGACCGTCAGCGCTGCGAAGGGCATGGATAAGGAGGAAAAAGATAAAAACGGCAAGTATGTACGCCGTGAACGTTTTTCCGGAAATGTAAGAAGAAGCTTCTATGTTGGCGATAAAGTCCAGAAGGAAGATATCCATCCCAGATATGAAAATGGTATCCTCTCTTTCGCAATACCGAAAGCGCAGAAAGCGGTAGAAGAAAAATCCAATTATATTACCATTGAGGGTTGATAGATTCAGGCGGCAGGGCATATGCCCTGCCGGAGATGAATGTTAATCAGATTAAAAATATACATAATACCTATGCCAATGAGGAATAAAGGGCACCTCTTTCAATAGATTGAACTGCATACAAAGGTATGCGGGCGAAGAATCCTGTTTTGCAGGGTTCTTTTTTTAAATAAAAAATCCTTTAGGGTGCTGAAAATCCTAATGTCTGTTATAATAAATTTTATAAAGGTATGATTTGACGAAAGGAAAAAACTATGTATTGCGGTAATTGTGGAAAGAAGCTTAATGATAACGTATCTTTTTGTCCGTATTGCGGCAAGCGGGTAGATTCAGGAAGGGATTCTAAACAGCAGCCAATGAATATGGAAAAAAAGATGCCGGAAAGGAATCCGAATAATAAAAATAGAAAGATCGTTGCTGCTCTTGTGGCGGTTTGTTGTGTGGCAACAGTAGTTCTGCTTATTGTGGTTGGGCTGTTGCTCTGGAAAAAGAATAAAAACGAACCGGATGGGGAGGGACCGATTTCTGCTCCGGTCAGAAATACGGAAGAAGCGATTTCGGCAGTAGAAGAGCTGGGAAAGGAAGTCGGTTATGCGAATGCGCTGGCGGAACTGACCGAAAGAAATTCCAATGAGGTTGAGGGGGATGTTTATTACCGGCTTCAGCAGAATTATCAGGGAATTCCTGTGTATGGCAGAACGGTTGTCTGTGCTTCGGATGAGAATGGAAAGGTGATGTCGGTTACAGGAAATGCCCTTGACGTGGATGAGACGATTGATCTGGTTCCGTCAGTAAGTGGAGATGAGATCGTAGAATCGGTTCGAAGCTATCTGAAAGAGAATATGGAATTGTCAGAACAAATCGAGATTCCCCAACCGGATCAGGCTAATCTCTGCATTTATAATTTTGCGGAGGATGGAGAAACGCATCTGGCATATCGACTTTATATCGGAAGTATGGAATTTGTTGTAGATGCCCACAGTGCGGAAATATTGTACTGGAAAGAAACAGCCCAGACAGAGACGGGATACGCTGCCTCGGATACAGAGCGGAAAGATGGTTTCCATGTGGAAGTAACAGACGATAATCGGTATATTTTACGGAATTCAGATCTGAATCTGATGGTTTATGATCTGGATGGAGAATCTTCCAATAAGTTTGAAAAAATGCAGGAAAGTAACTCCATAATTAGTGCAGATGATGTCTTTGGAAATGACTCTGACGAAGCGGACTATGAGGAGGCGGTTCGTCTTTACCAAAATATTTCGGAAATAAAGGAAAAGATTTCTTCGGTCTGTGGTTTTCAAAATTGCCTTCTGCTTGCTTTTTATAAGGATGGATTTGAAGGTGGGAAAAATGCAAAAGGAGGTATTCTGGGTGATATAGACGGGGAGCCTGTGGGATATATTTCCATGGGAAAAGTCACCGGTGTGGATGATATAGATGTGATCGGCCATGAATATGCACATGTTGTCAGTTTTATGACGGTGGACTGGCAAAAAAACAGTATAGAAAATAATGCGATGAATGAAGGAATATCAGATATTTTCGGTGAAATAACAGAAGCATGGCATAATCAGTCGGAGGAATCGAACTGGATAGTAATGTTACCCCAAATCAATCTGAAAAGAAATATAATGAATCCAAAGGATTCCGGCAATGCGTCCGTTGTGGATGATTCCTCCTGGTGGAATGAATACTGGACAGGGGAAGAGTATCATTACAGCACGGTAATCTCTCATGCGGCTTATCTGATGTGGAATGGGATAGACGGAACGCAGGAAAAGAAAATCTCATTGGATGATCTGGCAAGGCTTTGGTATCGGGCTATGCTGATGATGCCTTCTGACTGTGATTTTTCCACATGCAGGCAAATGGTTGAGTGGGCAGCAGTGTCTGTTGACGGCATAACAAAAGAGCAGCGCAGCTGTATTGCGGAAGCATTTGACGCAGTGGGAATTACGGCTGAGGATTTTTCCTCAGAAACAGTATTAAACTGTGACCGGAATATCCGGTCGGACAGTGTGTTGAATGTGTATGATAAGCAGGGAAATTTATATGCAGACTATATGTTGAATATTTCCGGAACGGTGGCAGAGCATGAACTGGCGTACAATCCGGATATCAGACTGGATATGGGACATCGTTATGAGCGCAGGATTGAGATGCACAAGGCGGAACCCTGTCAGCTGAATCTTCCGGACGGAACCTATACGTTTGTTATTTCCGATCGAAATCATTCCGAAGAAGAATATACGTTTACGGTGTCGGTAAGTGATGAAGGAACGGATGACAGCATCGAACTACATACAAACTTCATCTCTGTTGATGTAAAAGATTATCTGGAGAACAGTGCAGATCTGGTGCAGCTGCTGGACATGCAGCCCACGGATTACTGGCAGTTTCAGGAAGGGAAATCTTATATGAAAGATCTGTTCTACCTGGAATGGGTAAATGATACTTTCAGTATGAAAAATGAAGGTGCCAAAAATGTAAAATTGTATGGGATATCCATCGGAGATAGCTGGGATCAGGTGGAAAAGACAATGACGGAAGCCGGATGGACAAAATATTATGAGGGTGATAACGGCTGTACCTATATTGCGATCATCAGTGACAGAGACTATATGCTTGAAATTACGAAAAATGAAACGGGTCAGGTCATATATTGGTATCTGAATAACTGGCCCGAAGGGGAAGACATCGGCAATGCATTCCAGAAACTGCGCGGTGGAAATGAGGAATGGAAATCGGCATATCTTTCCTATATCGAAGAACACGGAAAGGTTCCGGGTTTCTTAACGGATACTTATCAGGAAATATATACACTGGTGAACATCAATAATGATAACATACCGGAACTTTATATTGATTTTGGAACTACCGCGGCAGGCAGCGTTATCTGCAGCTATTATGAAGATCATATCATCACACAGAATATGTGGAGTGGCGGATTTTTCTACTGTGAAGGTCAGAATCTGTTCCGGGAAGCCGGCGGTCATATGGATACGTATTATGATAAAATCTACTGTATCCGGGATGGAGCCTTCACACTTCTGGGCCAGGGAGATTATGGAGCGTATGACAATTTCAATGTCCAGATGGATGAAGAAGGAAATCCCATTTACAATTATTATTGGAATGGGGAGTCGGTAAGTTCGGAGGCAGAATATCACCAGCGAATGAGTGAGATCTATGATACCACACAGGAAACCGGTCCGTTTATCGGGGCTGACTATGATTTCGACCGGGGTCGATATGTGGGAAATGGACTTTGCAGCTATGAGGAAATAATTGAAGAAATACAAAAAGTCAGATGAAATGAGGTGTGAGCATGATTTATATTAGCATCGATGATTTTTATGAAAAAACCCGTTCTTTTACTAAGATGAGCAGACAGGAAGAAATCGAATGTGCACGGCAAATGAAGCAGGGAGATGCTCTTGCGCGTGAGCGATTGATACAGAGTTATCTGCCGATGGCAGCCAATCGTATAAAGCGTGCACCATCTCAATATCAGAATCTGGGGCTGGTGTTATATTGTCAGCAGGCTTTGGAAAAGGCTGTGGATTCTTTTGATTTTCTTCAGGACAGTGAACCTTTTTCTCATCGGTTAAACTGGCATTTGCGACAGGCAGTTACGAGATATATGGCAGAACGATAAGAATAACATCTGCGACAGTGCAGATGTTGACATGAGGGAATGAGAATACTATAATGAGCACGGTGTATTCCTTTTGGAGGTAAAAGAATGAATTCCAGTATAACATCGAAAGAAGCAATTTTGCTGGTGTGCAGGAAAATTGTAGCGACAAAAGGTTTATCAGCACTGAATATGAGATTGGTTGCGGATGAATGTCATATTGCACTGGGGACGTTATATAATTATTATTCGGATAAGGATGAGCTTTTGCTTTCCACGGTTGAAAGTGTGTGGAAGGACATTTTTCACATGAACCAGAAGTGCAGCACAGAGTTTTCCTTTCCTGAATATGTGAGATACATTTTCGAGTGCGTACAGAAAGGGGCGGAAGAATATCCGAATTTCTTTACAGCACACTCCATCAGCATTGCCAATTCTAAAAAAGGTCAGGCAAAAAGTATCATGGAATGTTATTTTCAGCATATGAAAAACGGTATGCTGGAAGTGTTAGAAGCGGATGGAAACGTAAAATGTGATGCGTTTACTGAGGATTTTACAGAGTCTGAGTTTATGGAGTTTGTTCTGGATAATCTGTTATTGCTGCTTGTAAAAGGAAAAACAAGCTGCGACTCGCTCGTTGAAGTGATATGCAGAACTGTATATCAGATGTAATCTATGAATAGGATTTCCCGTGATCAGGCGGGATTTCTTTTATAATCAAAATGAACATTGTTCAGAATAGGAGGAAAAACTTATGCAGGCAATTTTTGAAACATTATTTGACATTGTGTATCTGGTCACAGTGATTACACTGGGAATCCTTATGATACGCAGCAGTAAAGGAAAGAAACAGTACTTTCTGTTTGGGGTAATGGCGGTGACACTGGGATGTGGGGATGCCTTTCACCTTATACCGAGAGCAATTGCTCTTTGTACCACCGGACTGGAAAATTATACAGCGGCTCTTGGTATCGGCAAATTGATTACATCTGTCACAATGACATTGTTTTATGTGCTGCTGTACTACGTATGGCGTTTCTGTTATCAGGTTGACGGAAAGAAGAATATAACAGCAGCTGTGTGGGTACTGGCTGTTTGCCG
Source organism: Lachnospiraceae bacterium (assembly GCA_004556655.1). Classification (GTDB taxonomy): domain Bacteria; phylum Bacillota; class Clostridia; order Lachnospirales; family Lachnospiraceae; genus Oliverpabstia. Next base: position 31,633 of record SFGF01000025.1, read on the forward strand.
TATTGTCTTATGTTTCATGCCGCAGAATGCATGGACCGGCAGCAATCCACCTCTTTCCTGGGGAATATATCGAAATATTCCATTTACAATCCTGGGAGTGTTGATTGTGGTTTTGTTTTACAAAAGCGCAAAGGATACACAGGATCAGCCGTTCCGTTTTTTGTGGCTGGCTGTTGTGATCAGCTTTGCATGCTATATACCGGTAGTGTTGTTTGCGGATACAATACCGCCGGTGGGAATGCTGATGATACCGAAGACTTGTGCCTATGTCTGGGTAGTACTGATTGGTTATAATGCGATGAAAGGAAACAAATGAAAATGAAAAAATATCTGAACATTTCTCTGATTTATGCGATAGCAGCTATGGTAGGAGGCGTTTTCTATCGGGAATTTACAAAATGGAATGGATTTACAGGGGTGACAGCACTTGGTAAGGTACATACACATTTGTTTTTGCTGGGTATGCTGATGTTTTTGATCGTAGCTTTATTTGCAGAACACCATGATCTGCAGAAACAAAAGCTCTTTAGGGCTTTTTTATGGGTTTATAATATAGGAGTTCCGCTTACTGCAGCTATGCTGGTTGTGCGTGGTATCGCACAGGTACTGAATGTATCGTTATCTTCAGCAGCCAATGCTTCTATTTCGGGAATCGCAGGAATCGGACATATCTTAACCGGTGTCGGTTTGGTTCTTCTTTTGATATCTCTGAAAAAGACGGCAGAGAGTGTAGGGTGAATAGTATGAGTAAACGCACCATTTTTCACGTAAAAAAACGTACCTTGCTTGCCATAGCCGGATGTGTCTGGATGATAGCCGGTTTTAACGTTGCAAGACTTGGGGTGCTTTCCTACAGGAAAATCATACCTTTTACGATTTTACATATTTTATTATCTGTTCTTGTGTTCTGTGCGTTTGGCTTTATGTTTTATAAAATGAGTATCAAGCATACCAGGCGGATTAAAGGATATAAAGAAGAGTTCCGGCCGATATGGCATTTCTTTGATATAAAAGCTTACTGCATTATGGCTGTTATGATGGGCGGCGGGATCTGGCTTCGTTCGTCCGGACTTGTACCGGATACGTTTATTGCTGTATTTTATACAGGGCTTGGCTGTGCGTTGACACTTGCCGGAGTGTTGTTTTGGATTATGTTTGTTTTGTATAAAACAGAAAATGTGGATTTATGATAAAAGGGCACTGGATGGTCAAAAAACCATTCAGTGTCCTTTTATCATAAATTACTTATTGAACTTTAAAAAGTTTTGCTGCACTTCCGTAGAAGAGTTCCTGTGCGATTTCCAATGCAGTGGCTTCGTCATACTGACCAAATTCAATTTTATCCCATAATACATCAGCAGGTTTGATAAAAGAAGGGAAGAAATTATGCCACCAGTAACCATTTAAGGAAACATTTGGAAGATCCCTTGCCAGTGTGCAGAGTGCCTGATTGGTTGCTGCGCAGCTGGTGTTTTGGATGGCGGGAAGGTAATCGATTGCCTGTTCAATTCTTTCGGCTGTTTCTTCATCAGAAGGATCTTCGGAAAGTCTGCTGCCATCCGGGCAGCCTGCACTGTACAGATCGGATATTACCATATGGTAGAGAAGGACATCATGCAGTCCACGTGCTACCGGGTGTGCAGCATCAATGTGCGTATGACAGTCGAAAGCTTTCAGTCCGGCTATTTTTTCATAAAAAGCATCATTTTTTGGTCTAATCATAGTTTAATAGTATAGCATATAATTTTAAACAGAAGTTAAATTATTATGGGAGAACCCAAAAACGCAAAATTTTTGTATAAAAAATGCGGAAATATGATACAATAATAAAATAGAAAACGCGAAAATTAACTATTTTGAACTAATAAAAAACGCGATTTTAGGGGCACTATATGTTTAAAAGAAAAATATACGACAAAATGCTTGAATGGAAAAAGATTTCTGAGGGAAGAAGTGCACTTTTGATTGAAGGAGCCAGACGAATTGGAAAATCCACAGTGGCAGAGGCATTTGCTAAAAATGAATATGAGAGTTACATTATAATTGATTTCGCAAAAGAATCAAAAGAAGTCAGGGATCTTTTTGAAGATGTCTCAAATCTGAATTATTTATTCTTACAGCTACAATTGAGATATAGAGTAGATCTTCATGAAAGAAAATCACTGATTATTTTTGATGAAGTGCAGTTGTGCCCGAAAGCCCGTCAGGCAATCAAAGCATTAGTACAGGATCATAGATATGATTATATGGAAACAGGTTCTCTGATTTCCATAAAGAAAAATGTAAAGGATATTTTGATTCCAAGTGAGGAAAGAAAGCTTGCGATGTATCCGATGGATTATGAAGAGTTTCTTTGGGCATTGGGTGATGAAACAACAATTCCGCTTTTAAGAAAATGCTATGATGCATCAATGGGACTGGGTGATCAGATGAACAGGAAACTGATGAGAGATTTCCGCCTGTATATGCTGGTAGGTGGAATGCCGCAGGCAGTAGACGAATACATCAGGACTAATAATTTCAGATTTGTGGATCAGGTGAAAAGAGATATCCTGAATTTGTATGAGGATGATTTTATGAAGATTGATCCGACTGGGCGAATTTCAATGCTGTTTGATGCAATTCCTGTGCAGTTGAACAAGAATGCTGCAAGATATCAGGCATCTTCTGTACTTGGAGGGGCGAAACCTGATAGTATTCTGGAATTGATAGCTGAACTTAAAGACTCTAAGACGGTGCTTGTTTCTTATCATGCAAATAATCCGGATGTTGGAATGGCAAATAGCAAAGACTTGAGTAGGTTTAAGCTGTTCCTATGTGATACAGGATTATTTACGACACTTATGTTCAAGGATAAGGATTTTACGGAGAATATTATTTATGAGAAGCTTTTGAGTGATAAACTTAGTACCAATCTTGGATATTTGTATGAAAATGTTGTTGCTCAGATTCTTGTAGCAAATGGAAATGAACTGTTCTACTTCACTATGTTAAATGAAGTATCAAAGCACAATTATGAAGTGGATTTCCTGATTACAAGAAAAAATAAAATCTGTCCTATTGAGGTAAAATCATCAGGATATAAAACACATAAATCTCTGGATGTGTTTACTGAAAAATTCTCTGACAGGATATTATGGAGATATCTGCTTTATACAAAAGATTATACAAAGGATGCAGATATTTTTTGCTTACCTGTTTATATGGCACAGTTTTTATGATTGAATGAGACAGTGGGGAGATGAGTCTATCCCCTGTCCTGAAAGAGGTGAGATACTTGCAGCGGGAAGAAAATACTCCATGGAAAGAATTATCAAATGCACAGATTTACTAGCAGCTGTTTAAAAATATTTTTATGTTGAGCGCCTGTACATTCGGCGGTGGTTTTGTGATTATCAGCATGATGAAAAAGAAGTTTGTGGAGAAGCTTCACTGGATTTCCGAAGAGGAAATGCTGGATATGACAGCCATCGCCCAGTCGGCACCGGGACCGTTGGGGGTTAATATTGCCATTGTGACAGGATATCGGATCCGAAAAATACCGGGAGCCCTTATCTGTACGCTGGGGGCAATACTGCCTCCGCTTATTATCATTTCCATCATTTCTGTATTTTACAATCAATTTAAAGATAATGCAGTGATTGCACTGGCCCTTCAGGTAATGCAGGCGGGAGTTGCTGCGGTTATTGTTGATGTGGTCATCAACCTGGCAAAGAATGTGTTGAAAACAAAGAATATATTGTGGATCGGTGTAATGGTGGGAGCATTTGTGGCAACTGTATTTTTTAAAGTGAGTGCAATCGTATTAATCCTGATCTGTGGCGGTATCGGATTGATCTACAGTCTGATTTCCACGCTGATCAGTGAAAGGAGAAAAGAGAGCAAATGATATATCTGAGACTTTTCTGGGCGTTTTTTCAGATTGGATTATTCAGTTTTGGCGGCGGATATGCGGCGGTACCTCTGATTCAGAGTCAGATCGTGGAGAATTATCATTGGATGGAAATGAGTCAGTTTGCGGATCTGATTACCATAGCCGAGATGACGCCGGGACCGATTATAGTAAATAGTGCAACTTTTGTGGGACAGCAGATTGCCGGACTTCCCGGAGCCATTATCTGTACTCTGGGATCTATTATGCCGTCTTTGCTTATTGTACTTTTACTTTCCTGGGTATACATGAAATTTCGTAATCTTGGCACTGTGCAGGGAATACTGACAGGGCTTCGCCCGGCGATTGTGGCGCTGATTGCTTCAGCAGGGCTTTCTCTGCTTGTACTGGCACTTTTTAATACTTCATTGTCGGAAATTGTACTGTCTCAAATAGAATTGTCCAAGGGTGTGTTGGCAGATTTTCGCATGGTGGAAGGATTTCTTTTTGTAGCCTGTCTTGTTCTTTTGCGGAAATATAAAGCGAACCCGATTGTGATAATCTTCGGCTCGGGAATCGTGGGGACAGTTGTATATTTGTTGATGTAGAGAAAAGTGATGGGAACGGAAGTCTTTTTGACATATTGGTATCTGCAAAACAACATAGCCACATTGTATTTTTACGTCTAATCCGTTATACTGAGAACAGAGAAATATGTGGCAGGGAGGTCGTTATTATGGCAGGAAAAGTAGCAATTGGAATACAGGATTACAGTGTTTTGATTGAGAATAAGTACTTTTATATCGATAAGACTTCTTTTATTAAAGAATGGTGGGAGAGTGGGGACAGTGTGACCTTGATTAACCGTCCTCGCCGTTTTGGAAAGACACTGAATATCAGCATGACAGAGCAGTTTTTTTCTGTGGATTATGCAGGACGAGGCGATCTGTTTGAAGGATTGTTCATATGGAAAGATGAAAAATATCGAAAAATACAGGGAACCTATCCTGTCATTAGTTTGTCTTTTGCCAATGTGAAAGAACGGAATTATACCAATACCAGAGATAAAATATGTCAGCTTATTACGAATCTGTATGTGAAGTACTCTTTTTTGAGAGACAGTGATGTGCTGACGGATAAAGACAGAGAATATTTTGACAGGATATCCGTAGATATGCGTGATGTGGATGCAACGCTTGCCTTGTATCAGTTGTCAGATTATCTGCACCGATACTATGGGAAAAAGGTTATTATTCTTTTGGATGAATACGATACTCCTATGCAGGAGGCTTATGTGGACGGATTCGGGGATGAACTTGTTGCTTTCACCAGAAGTATGTTCAATGCCACATTTAAGACCAATCCATGGCTGGAACGAGGACTTATGACCGGGATTACGAGAGTGAGTAAAGAATCCATTTTTTCGGATTTGAATAACCTGGAAGTGGTAACAACAACATCCGATAAATATGCCACTGCCTTTGGTTTTACGGAGCAGGAAGTATTTGCGGCATTAGAAGAATGTGGACTTGAAAAAGAAAAAGAGAAAGTGAAACAGTGGTTTGATGGATTTATTTTTGGAAATCACAGAGATATTTACAATCCATGGTCTATCTTGAATTTTTTAGATAAAAAATATTTTACCACTTACTGGGCAAATACCAGCTCTAACAGTCTGGTGGGAAAACTGATCCGGGAGGGCGATCGTCGGATTAAGGAAAAGTTTGAGAGGCTTTTAAAAGGAGAGGTTATCTATACACCGATTGATGAGCAGATTGTATATAATCAATTGGATGGAAATGAAGAGGCGGTCTGGAGTTTGATTCTTGCCAGTGGATATCTGAAAGTTCTTTCTCATGACAGGCTGGATCTGTTGGAACCGGGAAAAGAGCAAATGTATGAACTGACACTTACCAATTATGAAGTAACACGTATGTTTGAAGGCATGGTCCGGAGTTGGTTTGCAGGAGTCAAGGCAGATTACAATGATTTCATCAAAGCCATGCTGTTGGATGATCTGGATGCCATGAATGCGTATATGAATCGTGTGGCATTGAATTCCTTCAGTTATTTTGATACGGGAAAGAATCCTTCAGGAGAGGAGCCGGAACGTTTTTATCATGGGTTTGTGCTGGGATTGCTGGTGGATTTGCAGGACAGATATGTGATCACGTCCAACAGGGAGAGTGGATTCGGAAGATATGATGTGATGTTTGAGCCGAAAAATCCACAGGAAGATGATGCAATTATCCTGGAGTTTAAAGTGTTTAATAAAAGAAGAGAAAATAGTCTGGAGGATACTGTAGAAGAGGCCTTGCGCCAGATTGACAAAAAGCAGTATGCTGCAGGTCTTATGGAAAAAGGAATTTCAAAAGATCGGATTCGTAAATATGGATTTGCATTTGAGGGAAAGAATGTATTGATAGGATAGATATAGACTGGAAATTTTACCATGGAGAGGTGAGACAAGATGGACCAGGAAAAATTATTAAAAAGACTTCAGAAACCGACAGGCATAGTGGATGTTGTGATCGATACGGACACGTATAATGAGATTGATGATCAATTTGCATTGTCATATTTGATCCGATCCAAGGACAGATTACGGCTGAAAGCGATCTATGCGGCGCCATTTTCCAATGACAAAGCAGCGACACCGAAGGAAGGCATGGAAAAAAGCTATGAAGAGATTCGGCATATTCTTACCTTAATCGGAAAACCGGAGTATATGGAAATGACTTACAAAGGGTCGGAAAGCTATTTGTCAGATGAGACCCATCCGGTCATTTCAGAAGCGGCAGAGAATCTGGTACGCAGAGCCATGGCACAGCCGGATGACAGCCCGCTGTATGTGGTAGCCATCGGGGCAATCACCAATGTTGCATCTGCTCTTTTGATAGAACCGGAAATACGGGAGAAGATCGTTCTGATCTGGCTGGGCGGGCATGCACATAGTTGGAAAGATACCAAAGAATTCAATATGGCTCAGGATATTGCCGCCGCAAGAGTTGTTTTCAATTGCCAGGTGCCGCTGGTACAGCTTCCGTGTATGGGTGTGGTTTCGGAATTTTCCACTACAGAACCGGAATTGGTCTACTGGCTGAAAGGTAAAAATAAACTCTGTGACTATCTGGTGGAAAATACAGTCACAGAGGCAAGGATTTATGCACAGGCTTCCTGCTGGAGCCGGGTAATCTGGGATGTGACAGCGGTAGCATGGCTGCTGGATGAAAAATTTATGGAAGAACGGCTGGAGAGAAGCCCGATTCCCCAGTACGATGCGCATTACAGTTTTGATCCGGATCGTCATTTTATTAAGTATGTGTATCATATTAACCGGGACTGTCTGTTCGAGGATTTGTTTACAAAATTAGCAAAAAATGACTAGATGAAGGAGGACTACGAAAAATGAAATTTACAGAGGGTTACTGGCTTCCCAGTGAAAAAGCGCATCCTGTTTATGCCACACAGGCCTATGAAGTTGAGAAGATACCGGGTGGTATGCGTGTACTGGCAACTACGAAGAAAATTGCGAACAGAGGGGAGACACTGAATCTTCCTACTATTACCATTGAGTTCGTGGCTCATGCAGAGGATACGGTATCTGTGGAAGCATGGCATTATGAAGCATATGATGAGAATGTTCCATCTTTTGAGAAGCAGGAAGAAATATATGAAAATGTAAACGTTGAGATTACGGAGGAGGAGGCCCTGCTGGATACAGGGAAGGTTCAGGTTCGGGTAAAGAGAAAAGATTTTTCTTATACTATGGAGGCAGACGGAAAGGTACTGACCGGCAGTGGATTTCGTAACTTGGGATATATGAGATGGGGCAGAAAAGAAAGCACCATGTTCCCGGAAGCAAATTATCTGCGGGAGGAAATGGAGCCCTATATGGTAAGTGAATTGTCCCTTCAGGTAGGAGAATGTGTATACGGTCTGGGTGAAAGATTTACCGCATTTGCAAAAAATGGACAGGTTGTGGATATGTGGAATGAAGACGGGGGAACGTCTTCACAGATTGCTTATAAAAATGTTCCGTTTTACATGACGAACTGTGGATATGGTGTGTTGGTGGACAGCACAGATAAGGTTTCTTTTGAAGTGGCCAGTGAGAAAGTAGAGTATGTGGGATTTTCGGTTCCGGGAGAACGGATCAAGTATTATTTCTTCTATGGTCCCCAGCCGAAAGACATTATGAATGCTTATACACGGCTGACCGGAAGACCGGCACTGCCTCCTGCATGGTCCTTTGGACTGTGGTTGTCTACTTCATTTACTACTAATTATGATGAAGAGACGACAACTTCCTTTATTGAAGGAATGGAAGAACGGGATATTCCGCTTCGAGTATTTCATTTTGACTGTTTTTGGATGCAGGAATTTCACTGGTGTGATTTTACCTGGGATAAGAGATATTTCCCGGATATTCGTGCAACACTGAAAAAGTATCACGACAAAGGACTGAAAATCTGTGTATGGATCAACCCTTATATTGCACAGGGAACTTCCTTTTTCCGGGAAGGTGTGGAAAATGGTTATCTTTTGATGAGAGCTGATGGAAAGGGTGTCTGGCAGACAGATAACTGGCAGGCGGGAATGGGACTTGTAGATTTTACAAATCCGAATGCGGTGCGCTGGTATACAGATAAACTGCGAACCATTCTTGAGTGCGGTGTAGACTGCTTCAAAACAGATTTTGGTGAAAGAATTCCAATTGATGTGGTTTACCACGATGGCAGCAATCCCAGGGCCATGCATAATTATTATACATATCTTTACAATAAAGCGGTATTCGGACTTCTCAAAGAGTACCGGGGAGAAAATGAAGCGGTACTGTTTGCCAGAAGCGCAACAGCCGGAAGTCAAAAGTTCCCGGTGCACTGGGGCGGTGACTGCTCGGCAAATTATCCCTCCATGGCAGAAACCCTGCGGGGCGGATTATCTTTTGCTATGAGCGGATTTGCGTTTTGGAGTCATGATATTTCCGGATTTGAAAATACAGCAACACCGGATCTTTATAAGCGATGGACTGCCTTTGGGCTTTTATCCACTCACAGCCGTCTGCATGGTTCACAAAGTTACCGTGTACCGTGGTTGTTTGATGAAGAAGCATGTCGGGTGACAAAATTTTTCACCAACCTGAAATGCCGCCTGATGCCCTATATTTATCAGAAAGCCGTGGAGGCAAGCCAGGAAGGAACACCTGTGATGCGACCGATGGTTTTTGAATATCCGGAGGATCCTGCAGTAAAATATCTGGATCAGCAGTATATGCTGGGTGAAGCTTTACTGGTGGCGCCGGTGTTCAGGGAAGATCACAAAGCGGAATATTATCTCCCTTCCGGAAAATGGACAGATTTCTTTACCGGGGAGATCAGAGAAGGCGGAAAATGGTACAGTGGAGAGTATGATTATTTTTCATTGCCTTTCTATGTACGTGAAAATACTATTTTGGTTATGGGAAGCTGCGATACCAGGCCGGATTATAATTATAATGATCAACCGGTTATCCGGGTCTATCATCCGGCTGAGAATGTGACCATCAGCGCAAAAATACCGGATATTCATGGAAATACAGTAAACACTGTATATGCAAGGAAAGAAGATGGAAACGTAAGGGTATGGTGTGACAAGGCAGACACAGAAATGACAGTGGAAGTGTATGAATGAAGGTAACAGCTCAGGGGTGCAGTCCTGAACTGTTATGAATAAAGTTGAAAATGCCAGATACATATGATAAGCTAATTGTTGGCGAAAGAAACTAATTGGGAAGGAATCAACGATCATGAATTACATTGTCTTTGATCTGGAATGGAATCAATGCCCTTATGGAAAGGGTCAGGAAAACGAAAGAATCCCTTTTGAAATCATTGAAATTGGGGCAGTTAAACTGAATAGTGAAAAACAGATCATTGACCAGTATCAGGTACTGATCCGCCCGCAGGTATATAAAAAGCTGCATTTTCGTACGAAAGAAATCATTCAGCTGGACATGAAAGAATTGGAACAGGGACAGGCATTTTATAAGGCTATCCGTGAATTTTTAAGGTGGTGCGGAGAGGATTATCGTTTCTGTACCTGGGGGAATTCGGATCTTCTGGAGCTCCAGAGAAATATGAAATATTATGGCGTTCTTCAGCTTTTGAAAGGACCGATCCCATTTCTTGATGCTCAGAAGCTGTTCAGCCTTGATTATGAGGATGGAGAAAGCAGAAAATCACTGGAATATGCGGTGGATTTCCTTCAGATCGAAAAGAGAAAAGATTTTCACAGGGCACTGGCGGATGCATGGTATACGGCTCAGGTATTTTCAATGCTTCACAATGATGTTGCCGATGTTTTTTATTCGATTGACTGTTATCAGAATCCACAAAAAAAGGAAGAAGAGATTCATGTAATATATCCCGGTTATGAAAAATATATATCACGGGAGTTTCCATCAAAAGAAGATGCACTGATGGATAAGGAAATTACCAGCAGCAGATGCTTTCTGTGCGGGAAAAATGTACGGAAGAAAATACGCTGGTTTGCCAACGGACAGAAGAATTATTACTGCCTTGCGTATTGCCCTCGCCACGGATGGATGAAAGGTAAGATCCGCATGAAAAAGGCGGAAAACGGTAATACATTTGTAGTCAAGACCATGAAAATCACTGACGAAGCGGAAGCACAGATGATCCGGGAAAAGAAAGAAGAAATCAAGCGCAAACGTAGGGAAAAAAGAAGACAGGAAAAAAAGAAATAGAAGCGAAGCGGACAGGGGACAGACCTGTGTCCCATATTCTGGGACACAGGTCTGTCCCCTGTCCGCTTCCCCTGTCCGCTTTCCGTATGAATAATTGCAAAAAAATGTAAAAGTTCATATGAAAAATCGCATATCTGCAATTGGATTCCTATGAATAATGTGATAATATGTGTATATAATATACCGGATGGAAGAAGATTGGTACCTTTTTTAAAGCGTGCATAGGTTTTAAATAAAAGGAGGATGCGGTTTGGAAAGAGATATTATGAAACGATTAGTAGAATGGAAGAATTCTGCGGAGCGAAAACCATTGTTAATTACCGGAGTAAGACAATGTGGAAAAACATATGTATGTAAAGAATTTGGTGAGCAGTATTTTGAAGATACAGCTTATTTTAATTTTGAGGGAAATAAAGGTCTGGCATCTGTGTTTGAATATGACTTTGACATTGAACGTATCATTGATGAGCTAGGTAATATAATCCGGGGGAGAGAAATCATACCGGGAAAAACGTTAGTGATTTTTGATGAAATACAGTCTTGTCCGGCTGCCGTTACATCATTGAAATATTTTTGCGAAAATAAGAGAGAACTTCATGTTGTTTGTGCGGGTTCACTGCTTGGCGTGTCGATAAAAAGAGATAATATATCATTTCCGGTTGGAAAGGTGGATCGTCTTCTTATGTATCCCATGTCTTTTTCGGAGTTTTTGAGAGCAGATGGAGGTGAAGGAATTTATAAAGGAGTTCAAAAATACGATCTGGATAGAGAAATTCCTGAATTATATACAAAGGCTCTGGAAAAAGCATTGAAATATTATTATATCGTAGGTGGAATGCCGGAAGTTGTGGCAAAATGGGTTGAGACACATAATTTTGAGCAGATTGAAAAGCTTCAGGATAATATTTTGCTTGATTACAGCAGTGATTTTGCAAAACATGCTCCAAAGGCAGATATTCCAAAACTGGGATGGATATGGGATTCTATTCCGAAACAGCTGGCAAAAGATAATAATAAATTTGTTTTTTCTCATGTAAAAGCCGGAAAACGTTCCAGCGAACTGGAAGATGCGTTAGAATGGCTTGTGGATGCCGGTCTGGTATACCGATTGGAATTGGTGACAAATCCGGAATTGCCATTGGCATTTTGCGCAGATGCCTCATTTTTTAAAATATATATGGCTGATGTAGGATTGCTTCGCAGAAAATCAGGTGTATCTTCTAAAACTATTATGGAAGATTCTGATTTATATAAAAACTTCAAGGGAGCCTTTACAGAGAATTTCGTATTAACAGAATTAAAAAGTCAGGGAATAGTACCATATTTCTGGAGATCCGGCAATACGGCAGAATTGGATTTTCTGTTTGAGCATGATGACAGAATCATCCCAGTGGAAGCAAAAGCGGATATCCATACGAGAGCAAAAAGTTATCGACAGTTCTGTAAAAAATACAGACCTTCTTTGGGATTTAAATTTTCTATGAAAAATGCAGGAAATAATCTGGTGGAAGATACGGCAACGTATAGTGTACCGTTATATATGATATGGAGAGTAAAATCTTTTCTGAGTGAGAGATGAGACCGGACAGGAAGCGGACAGGGGACAGACCCAATGTCGTTTAGTTAACAATAAAAGAAACGATTCCTGTCCATATAAGTTATTACTGATTTTACTTTAAATACTTATCATGA
>SFGF01000026.1 GCA_004556655.1 Lachnospiraceae bacterium
AGGAACAGGATTCCTTATATTTGGGGCATTTTTTGAAAGTTGTGTATATTCAATGCAACAGATTTAGTGCCTTGTGGATAAGACTGCGGAAACTCAAGTATATCTGGTAATTGAGTAGAGACTTTCACTGTGCTATAATAGTTCTGTCTATTCCTATATTTTAAATAAGCGCAATTGGCGCCATGTTTTGGCGAATTACCGTATTTAAACGGCACCGCTAAGCATGACGGTAATACCTAATTGTGATATAGGAATAGACACCCTGCGGTGTCGTTTTTATTTAGCGCCAACGATTCGCAAGGGCTTGGTATAAGTGGCGCGGAGGACATAATATGAGCGAAAAAGACGCTAAGAAATCTGACAAAAAACCAATATTTAAAAAATGGTGGTTTTGGGTAATTATTTTCGTTGTGTTAGTTGCAATCGTGGGCAGCGCTTCAAATAAAAACGAACCGGCTAGAGTAGGCGAGAATAGCGGCTCAAATGTTTCGAATCAAGAGACGGGGGAGAAAACCGATTTCTCTGTTGGTGACGTAATTTCCTATAAAGGGAAAGAAATAACCGTAGTTTCAGTTGAGCGAAATTACGATTCTAAAAATGAATTTTACCAACCTAAAGACGGAAAAGAGTTTATTAAGATAAGTATCAAAATCGAGAACAAGTCCGAAGAAAAAATATCATATAACTCTTACGATTGGGAGATCCAAGATAGTAATGGAGATATTCAGGACATTGATGCAGGTTTACAATTTACAGTAGATGGAGCTCTCAATAGCGGCGATTTAGCTCCAGGTGGAAAGAAATCTGCCTATCTTTACTTCCAGGTGCCAAAAGATGATGCTGGATTAATGCTTCACTATAAGGATTCACTTTGGTCTGATAAGACAGTGAATATTAAGCTATAATATTATTAGTTTCAGAATAACACCAAAACTGGTGCAAATTCTCATTTTCTCACGGCTTTTACTATAAGCACTACTGCAAATCAAAGCCGTGAGGAATGCATATTCCGCTATCAGTGTGACGTCCTAACACAGAACTTCTTCCACCACCGTTGTATTTAATTCATAAAAAACATAGTTTTTAACTTTTGTTTCCCATACCAGATCCGCCTTTTTTAGAACACTCAGATGATACGATATCGTAGCACCTGTCATATCAAAATGGCTGCCGATCTCACCCGCTGACATCTTTCCGTTTTTTAAAAGCTGGAGAATTTCCCTCCGGACCGGATCTGACAAAGCTTTAAAAGTTTCTGCAAAAGACATGTCATCACCTCTTTTTATATTTAGAAATTTTTCTAAATACATAGTACCATTCCATTCGCGCTTCGTTAATTAGTATTTAGAAAACATTCTAAATACTTTCCAATTTTCCATTTATCTTTTATAATAGGGATGAGACAAGGGATAAATGTCAACATGAGGAGGATTCAATTATGCATACTATCATCGCTCTTGCCCAATGTGGCGCAACAGAAAATATGGAAGAGAACCTTCTTATCGCAGCCCGATACATGAAATCCGCCAAACAGGCACACGCTTCCATAGTTGTATTTCCTGAATATTTTATGATGCCTTACACTGCGTCTGATCATCAGTATATAACAAAAGCCCAAAAACAGAACGGGGCTTTCGTCTCCCGGATGGCGCAGCTGGCAAAAGAATATGGATTGTGGGTCATTTTCGGAATGAATGAAAAACCGGACCCTTATGAATGCGCGGAACCCAATAAATGTTACAACACACTCATCATTCTCGATCATTGCGGAAATCATCAGGGCTTTTACCGTAAACGGCACCTGTTTGATGCCTTCACCTGGAAAGAATCCGATGATACCCTTCCGGGAGATATTACTTTTTCGCCTCTGGAAACACCCTTCGGTAAACTGGGGCTTGGCACCTGTTATGATCTCCGCTTTCCCGATATAGCCCGAAAGCAGGCGATGAACGGGGCACAGATCATGATCTATCCATCCGCCTGGGTACAGGGTGAACTGAAAGATATTCACTGGAAAACCCTTTTGCAGGCCCGTGCCATAGAAAATAGTATGTATGTGATAGGTTGTTCGCAGTATATACCTGATACCTATCTTGGTAAAAGCTGTGCCTTTGATCCGATGGGAAGACTTTTGGCTGAAGGCGGTTCAAAGGAAGAATTGATTCTTGTCCCTGTTACTCCGGAAGAAACAGAGAAGGCTAGAGAGATCATTCCGGCTCTGTTGTCGGAGCTAAAATAAGGATGTATAACGAATTTCTTACCATATAGAAAGAACCGATGCCTTACCGGCACACATCATACATTTTATGCCGTAAGAGATCGGTTCTTCTATCTCATCCATTATTTTGCGTTTTACCTTTTTCGCTGTTTTTATTTTCATTTTCATGACTCAAAACCACAGGTGGTGTCAGAGAGGGATACAATTCCTTATAAGATTCTCTTTCCGCATCTGATACGATCCCTGCGGGTATCAGCCCGGTACAATCCGTGGTTGAACACGAGAAAAAATCTCCCTCATGAGAAATTCCATAACAATCTTTCTCATCGCTTTCCTTTTTCTGAACCTGATAGCCTTTTTTCCGATATTCGGGAACTTTTTGATCCATAATGATACCTCTTGTCTTTCCTTGGATGATTATTGAAACCAAATAATTCAACACTATCAGTATATCCACGACTGTGCATTTCATACGGAGAACATATTACCACACAATCTGTGCTGCTCCCCATGTGAGTCCCGCTCCGAACCCGGACATCATCAGGCGGTCACCTTTTCTCAGCATTCCGCTTCGATTCATCTCATCAAGCAGGATCGGTATACTTGCAGCTGAGGTATTACCATATTGATCCATATTCATCGGAAATTTATCTTCCGGTTCTTTCAGTCTTTTTGCTGCAGACTGTATGATCCTGCTGTTTGCCTGATGGAGAAGATACCAACGAATATCTTCTTTCTCTGTTCCTGTCATTTCCATCACTTCCTGGATACATTCCGGAACTTTTTTTACTGCGAATTTAAATACTTCCTGTCCATTCATCTGAATATAAGCCGGACCTTCTGTACGATTGGTTCCCGCACAGGTAAGGACTTCACCCTTATCTCCGTCTGCATGCTGAACAAACCCTTCCAGTCCGGTTTCTGACGCTTCTACCACTGCAGCTCCTGCTCCGTCTCCAAAAAGGACACAGGTAGAACGATCCGTCCAGTCTACCAGCTTGGATAAAACTTCCGTTCCAATGATCAACGCTTTTTTATAAATTCCCGCTGTAAAATAAGCATGCGCCGTGTTCAGAGCAAACAAAAATCCCGAACATGCCGCACTGAGATCAAATGCCACCGCATGTTTGGCTCCGATTTCTTTCTGCACCATACACGCAGTTGATGGAAATTGCATATCAGCCGTACAGGTTGCAACGATAATCAGCTCTATCTCATCTGCTGATACTCCTGCATTTTCCAGTGCCCGTTTTGCCGCCTCAGATGCCATCCCGGCGCCGGTTTCCTCCTCTGCCACATGGCGATTTCTAATACCCGTTCTGGAAGAAATCCACTCATCACTGGTATCTACCTGTCTGGATAACTGATCATTGGTTATAATATTTGTGGGGAGGCAGCTGCCTGTCCCAATAATTCTCGTTGTCATATATTTTCCTCATCTATATTTTGATTATCAAAGTATTTGTCTATCAAAGTATAGTACAGGCTTCGGAGTTTGTCAATATAGAACTAATTATGGGCTGTTGAAATAAACAGCCCATTTTAACCAATTTACTGTATTATTTTTGCAAAAGCATCCGATTACTTAATGATCCCACTTTCTTTTACATTTTTAACCGCTCTTTGTATCGCATCTTCATCCTGAACAAGCGCGACTCTGACGTATCCTTCTCCCGACGGTCCGAACGCACTTCCCGGTGTAACGATCACACCTGCTTTGTCCAGAAGGGTTTTTACAAATTCTTCCGAAGAAGTATAACCTTCCGGAATCTTAGCCCATACAAACATAGTTGCAGGACACTTTTCAATCTCCCATCCAATAGAAGTCATGCCTTCACAGAAACAGTCACGTCTTCTCTGATAGGCTTCGCGGGTCGCTTTTACGCAGGACTGATCTCCTGTAATAGCAGCAATTGCCGCTTTCTGGACCGGTATAAACATACCATAGTCTGTGTTGGACTTGAGCGTTGTCATCTTCTCAACGATTTCACGGTTGCCGATGCAGAATCCGATTCTGGCTCCCGCAAGACCATAAGTCTTGGAAAGGGAATTAAACTCTACACCTACTTCTTTTGCTCCCTCATACTGCAGGAAACTTCCGCTTGTTTCCATACCAAAAGCCAGTTCACTGTAAGCGTTGTCGTGCAGTACCGCAATATCATATTTTTTTGCAAATGCAATCAATTTCTCATAAAACCATCCCGGTGCCATAGCCGTTGTGGGATTGTTCGGATAGGAAACCACCATTAATTTGGCAGCCTTTGCCACTTCCTGAGGAATAGCGTCAAAATCAATCAAATAATCATTTTCCTTTTTCAATGGCATATAGTGAAGATCTGCCCCGGCAATCACAGGACCATCTCCAAATATAGGATAACAGGGATCCGGCACAAGAACTACGTCACCCGGATCTACCAGTGTCAGACCAATGTGAGACAGTCCTTCCTGACTTCCCAGAAGCGACACCACTTCACTATCCGGATCAATGTCCACCTGATACCTTCTTTTATACCAGACACTTACTGCTTCGTGAAGCTCTTTCAAATCCTGAATGGCATACACATAATTTCTTTTATCCTGAGCTGCCTCAGTCAACGCCTGAATAATGTGATCTGCCGGGGGTATATTAGGGGTACCGATACTCAGATCAATCACCTCTTCCCCTTTTTTCAGTTTTTCCTTTTTCATCTCCAGTAACACAGTAAAGATACTGGTACCAAATCGTTCCATTCGTTTTGAAAATTTCATTTTATTCCTGTCCTCTCCTGCTGCTCCACGGCACTTTCACATAAGTATCTCCCTTACCGCCGAAACGGCCTTTTCCTTTCAGATAAACATTTTTGATATAAGCAAGGGTAACCGCTTCCCCTTTCACAGCCAGCATCTTAAGTAAATATTCCAACTGTGCTTTTGTATCTTCATGAATAAACCAAAGCTTTTCTTTTCCTTTTTCATAATACGCAAGAGGCGATGCATCCGTATAATCGTCCGGATGATACACCCTTGATGCGCTGATCCGGTCCATGATCATTTCCGCTATATATTTTCTTGGCATAGGCATCCCGGCCAATACATGCTCTGCCCCGATGCCATAGTCCACCCAATATTCAAAATGATGTCTATTTCTTCCTTTATGATGGAGCCAGGATTTTGAAAGACCGGTGTCCTCTCTCTCCGCATTGTTCGGGCTCCTTGTCCCCTGATAATACTTTGCTCCCACCCAAAATTCCGTGGGTGAATATTTGGAGAGATCATGAAGCAGCCCCTGACGATAGAGCCCTACTTTGAAACAATACTTCATGACCAGTATTTTATGAGATGTTATTGTCTTAAAATGTCCCCAGGCGTTCATCTTATCCCTGCTTTCCTAATAATACCAATATTGTCCTTCCGCTAACTTTGAGAGATTTTTTCTCAGTGATTACTTTCTCCTCACCGAACCTGCTGACTGCTTCTTCCGAGTTTTTGCCTGAATCAACGGCCAGATACCATCTCATACCTTCCGGAAGATCCGGAAGCGCAAACTGTTTTTCAGCCCAATACATATTATAGATCACATACACAAAATCATCGGTTGTCCCGTCTTCTTTTTTGGCATACTTTCCGCAGTACAGCACACCGATCTGTCTGCTGCTGCTCTCCGTATTGGCAAACCATGCTTTTTCCGAATGCCAGGATATTTCCGGCCATCCCAGTGATTTATAATCAGTTGCCCGAAGTTCATAAGGCATATGCAGGATCGGATGAAGTTTTCTGAATGCGATCACATCCTGAACGAATTTCGTGAAACCGATATATTTTCCGGTTTTACTCCAATCCACCCATCCTGTCACATTGTCCTGACAGTAAGCATTGTTATTTCCTTTCTGTGTGTTGCCAAACTCATCTCCTCCATAGAGCAAAGGAGTTCCCTGACTGAGCATCAACAAAAGCATGGCATTTCGCATCTGCCGTTTACGCATTTCCAATACTGCCGATTTTCTGGTATCCCCTTCCGCACCACAGTTCCAACTATAATTATAGGTATTTCCATCATTGTTACTCTCACCGTTTTCTTCATTATGACGATAATCATAAGAAACCAGATCTGCCAGCGTAAAACCATCGTGATTTGCCATGTAATGGATTACACCATGGGTGGACGGATTTTGTTTCACATAATATAAAAATCCATTGATCTGTTCTTCATCCCCTTTCAGGAAACGCCGCATTGCATCCTGGAAACCGGAATTACATTCACCTAATCTGCGGACTTTCGGTCCTTTCGGACCAAACAGACGAGCCATATCGTATCCCGGACAGATCAGCTTACAGTCTGCCAGTACTTCATCTCTGGCAATCAGTTCCAGCCATGCGCCTTCTCCCATAAGTACAAAACCATCCACTTGGTATTCGATTTTCCAGAATCTTAAAATCTCAGGCACCAGATTCGGTGAGATTTCCTTTGGAAAGTAAAAATCCATCAGACATTCCATCCCGGATTCATGAAGCTTTGATATAAAATCCTTAACTTCCTGCTCCGGATATTTTCCCGCACAATAAGATGTTTTTGGAGCAAAATAATGTCCCTTCGTATATCCCCAGTAGTTTAATTTCGGTTCACAGATCTCTGGTATCTGATATTTCGATACCTTTTCTTCTTTTTTGGGATACTCCTCAAAATCATATGCCGGCATCAGTTCAACAGAAGTAATCCCCATCTCTTTCCAATAAGGAATCTTTTCCATGAGTCCTGAAAAAGTCCCTTTTTTTCGTACTTTGGAATTTTTCTGCATGGTATATCCTCTGACATGTACCTTATAGATAATCATATCCTCATAAGGAATGTACGAAGATAATGTCACAACATCTGTCTCTTTCAACACTCTATAGCGCAGATCATGATTTTTTTCCCTTTCTCCAAACGCAGTCACGGAGCACACGACTCTTGCCCCCGCATCATCCACTTCCATATTTCCCTGACGATAGCTGTATTCATAGAGGGAAAGTCCATGCTTCAATACTGTTACTGCATATACATTTCCTGTCCGATAGTTTTCCGGAATCTGAATGATCTGCTCCGGCTCACTGCCGCCTTTTTTATAAAATACTAATTCCAGAGGTTCCTTACCGCTTACCTGTACTGCAAAATTATATCCGTCTGCCGTCTTTGATGTACCGATCTTTGTCGGGTCTCCCGGCCGGATCCCCCATGGCTTTCTCTCCATTGTCATTTTTGTTGTCCTCCTACAAGCTGATATCAAGTTCAATGGGGCAATGATCCGATCCCATGATCTGGGTATGGATCTTTGCATCTTCAAGTTTATCTTTTAATTTTTCAGAAACACAGAAATAATCAATTCTCCACCCTGCATTCTTTTCTCTTGCTTTAAAACGATACGACCACCAGGAATATATCTGTTCCTGATCCGGATAAAAATATCGGAAAGTATCAATAAAACCGGCATTCAGAAGTTCTGTGAATTTTTTTCTCTCTTCATCTGTAAAACCGGCATTGCGGCGATTTGTCTTTGGATTCTTCAAATCAATCTCTTTGTGAGCCACATTCAGATCACCGCAGAACACTACCGGTTTCTTTTCTTCCAGCTTTTTAAGATAAGCAAGGAAATCTTCTTCCCATTTCATCCGGTAATCCAGCCTTGCCAGCTCATTCTGAGAATTTGGTGTATAGACAGTTACAAAATAAAATCCCGGATACTCAAGAGTGATCACCCGGCCCTCCCGGTCATGATCCTCTATTCCGATACCATATAAGACAGCCTCCGGTTCTTCCTTCGTAAATATGGCAGTACCCGAGTATCCTTTCTTTTCAGCATAATTCCAATATTGGTGATATCCTTCCAGTTCCAGGCTGATCTGCCCTTCCTGCAGTTTCGTCTCCTGTATACAAAAAATATCTGCATCTGTTTCTCTGAAAAAATCCAGAAATCCTTTCGTCACACAGGCACGCAGCCCGTTGACATTCCATGATATGAATTTCAAATATTTGTCCTCCATGTTGGTTTTCCTTTGGATTCATTATATCATAACCTTTTGTTTTCGCACAATGTTTCCACCGGAATTATCTGAATTGTGTCTAATTTTTTATCGGAAGGCCCATGAAAATGGAGTTTTTCTTTCCGATAATATTCCATATATTCCCATACTTCTTCCGTGATGATTTCCCCGGGATTGACCAGTGGTATTCCCGGGGGATAAGGAATCAGTGCTTCCCCTGCTATTTTTCCTTTTGCCTGTGACCAGCTGATTCTTTGTTTTTGGGCGAAATATGCCTGACGGGGGCTTACTACATATGCCGGCAAAGACGGCATTGGAAATTTCTTAATTGGCTTCTCCCTGTGTATCTGTTTTTGTGCTATGTTTTCCAGAGCATCTGTCAAACGATTGATATCCTGCACTTCATTTGCATAGGTTACTACCGCTACTGCATTCTTTTCGTCCGCAAGTTCCAGTCCCACTTTGTGCTCCTCATATAATCTGTCAGCCAGTTCAAAACCGGTAATTCCCAGTTTTTCAGCAGATAGGACAAGTCGGGTAAGATCCAGATCATAGATGGTGTCATTTTTAATTTCTTTCCCATAACATACCATACCGGGAATTTTATTAATTCTCTTTCTTGCACCCTCCGCAAGTTCCAGAGCACGGGACAGCATCTCAGAGCCATGCATAGCCAATTCATATCGGGCGGCATCCAGAGAAGTCATCAGAAGATATGATGGACTTGTACTCTGCACCATGTGAAGATTGGCTTCCAGTCTTCCCCGGTCAATCCGTTCACTTCCTACATGAAGCAGAGAACTTTGGGTAAGAGAGCCAGTAACTTTATGCATACTCTGTGCACAAATATCCGCCCCCTGCAGAATTGCTCCTTTCGGTAATGCGTCCGTACCCATGTGTTTTTCTCCGAAATAGAGATGCCCGCCATGTGCCTCATCCACCATCAAAATGGCATGATTCTGGTGGCAGATCTCACTGATTCTTTGGATATCACTGCACACACCATAGTACGTAGGACTTACCAGAAAAACACCTTTACAGTCCGGATGATTGCGGAATCCTTCCTCCACATCTTCCGGCATAATACTGCCGCACAGTCCTGTCTTTTCATCAAATCGGGGCATAAGGTAAATCGGCTCGGCACCGCTTAAGATCAGTCCCATCAATACAGATTTATGAGCGTTTCTGGGCACCATGATTTTTTCTTTCTCGCCCGCACAGGTAAGTACCATAGCCTCATTTCCGCAGGTTGTTCCATTTACAAGAAAGTAAGTCGCCTTTGTATGAAAAATCTCTGCCGCCAGTTCCTGTGCTTCTTTTATCACTCCCTCCGGGCAGTGAAGATCATCCAGGCCTTCCGCTTCCGTAAGATCAAATCGAAAAATCCCGTCACCCGTCCATTGTCTCCATCTGGGACTGATTCCCTTTTCATAACGGTGTCCGGGAATTTTAAAATATGCCGGCCGCTCCCGAGTGTATTCCACGATAGCATCCAGAAGCGGTGTCTGATTCTGATTCATATTCCCTCCCATTATTTCAAAAAACGCAGATCCAGCTGCGAATCGAAAAAAACAGGGCTGCCGCCCAATCCTACTTGTGCTGCAGCCCATATTATTGCTCATTTTACTACCAATATTATTTTACCAGTCTGGTCCAACCGTACTTGTCTTCCAGTTTGCCCCACTGAATACCTGTCAGAGTATCATAAAGTTTCTGTGTCAGTTCACCAATCTGGAAATTGTTAACGGTGATCTCTTCTCCTTTATAAACCAGAGCGCCTACAGGAGAGATAACAGCTGCTGTACCGGTACCGAATACTTCTTCCAGTTTTCCATCTCTTCCTGCCTGCATCAGATCATCTACTGCCAGGTGAGTTTCATTTACTTTATATCCCCAGTCTTTCAGGATATGAATGATAGAATCACGTGTTACACCCGGAAGTACAGTACCTTCGATCGGAGCAGTATAGATTTCACCGTCAATCTTGAACATAATGTTCATAGCTCCAACTTCTTCCACATATTTTCTTTCCTGACCATCCAGCCAAAGAACCTGTGAACATCCATATTTCTCAGCCTTTACCTGCCCGATAATAGATCCTGCATAGTTACCGCCGCATTTGGTAAAACCGGTTCCGCCCTGTACAGCACGTACATATTCATCTTCCACCATAATCTTAACCGGAGCAAGACCCTCTGCATAGTATGCGCCTACCGGTGACAGAATGATCATAAACTTATATGATTTTGCTTTATGTACACCCAGAGAAGACTCTGTCGCAAATACAAATGGACGGATGTATAAAGATGTTTCCGGTTCAGATGGTACCCAATCTCGCTCAACATTAACCAAAGCCTCAACTGCTTCAATAAACAGATCTTCCGGAATCGTAGCCATACACAGACGCTCATTGGAATTAATCATACGTCTTGCATTCATCTCCGGACGGAACAGCTGAATCTGTCCATCTTCTCTTCTATATGCTTTCAGACCTTCAAATGTCTCCTGTGCATAATGCAGAACAACCGTTGCCGGACTCATAGGAATCGGACCATAAGGCATAATTGTCGCATCATGCCAACCAATGCCTTCATCGTAATCCATCACGAACATATAATCTGTAAAATACTTACCGAATCCCAGTTTTGTCTGATCCGGTTTTTCTTGCAACTGGTCTCTTTTAATAAATTTGATATCCATAACTAACTCCTCCTGCGTTTACGCAAAATTACTTCAGAACTTTACTGTCCTGAAACCATGTTTTTAGTATAAAACTACATTTTCTTTCCGTCAATAGAAAATCCCTTATTTTCATTGCTTTTCTTCATTGCATCTGGTAAAGTATACATGTATTGTAACTGTAAAAATATCAGGAGGATATTATCATGAGCGATATTGAAAACACAAACTGCAGCGGCAACTGTGACAGCTGTGGTTCTGACTGTAATCAGGATTTTTCTAATCCGAACGCAACCGTAACACTGACTCTGGATGATGATACAGAACTTGAATGTGCTGTCCTCACCATATTCCCTGCCGGCGAACATAGGTACATCGCCCTGCTCCCTCTGGATGAAAACGGAGAAAATCATGACGGTGAAGTATATCTGTACCGCTTCTTTCAGGAAGAAGGACAGCAGCCGGTTCTGGAAAATATTATGGATGATGACGAGTATGACATCGCAGCAGATGCCTTTGATGAACTGCTGGATAAGGCTGAATATGATGAGCTTGTAGACGGTGAGGAATTGTAATTTATTTTGAATCTTGACAAACAGACGAGAAAATTGAATACTCCATTTTAGAAGCAGGTCATTCCCCTTCAGCTAACTGTTAACTCCGACTAAGACACTCCGGAGAGCCGTCGTGCCTAAGTCTGCGTAAACAGTGGACGCCTAAGTGTGTGGAGCAAGCTGCCAGTGGCAGGTTGCGGAGCTCTTCAGGCTCACTTGCCCAATGCTTCTAAAATGGAGTATTCAATTTCTCTGTTTGTTTCTCACGATACAAAATGACACCAGAACCAAGGATGCATTTCAACATTCACTCCTGGTCTCTACTTTTTCCATCAGGGGTACTGTACAGTCTGCTTCCGTATAGACAATAAAAGCTAAAGGTTGATGGAATCCTGTCTTATTAGCCAATATCATTGGTGAAAGCGCGCCTGAAGATCCAGCGCTTACGGAGACTTAGGCGCGACGGCTCTCCGGAGCGTCTTATGTCGGAGTTAGCGATTAGCTGAAGGGAAGCGACCTGATATTGGCTAATAAGACAGGATTACACCAACCTCACACCTTTACTATTATTACGAATCAGAACATATTCCCTTGGATGGAATACACTACCCACTCACCCAGGTTTACCGCATGGTCTCCGATTCTTTCCAGATACTTGGCTACCATCAGGATATCCAGTTCATATCCGTCCTGCTCTCTGTCTTTATTCTTTCTGATATCATCCACCAATTCTCTTTTTACCACCTCAAAAAGACGATCCACTTCATCATCCGTATCAATCACCTGGCGTGCCAGTTTTTCCTCTTTTCTTACAAAAGCATTCACACTGTCATTGACCATTTTGGAAACTACTTTTCCCATCTTGAAAATAGAAGGATGCACTTCAAACTGAAAATTAGTCACATATTTTGAGATATCTGCAATGTCTGCTGTCTGATCACCGATTCTCTCCATATCAGCAATCATGCGCAATGCTGCCGATATATTTCGAAGGTCGCCTGCAACTGGCTGTTGGCGGAGAAGAAGCTTCATACACATTGATTCGATATCACGTTCTTTTTGATCGATTTCCTGCTCGATTCTATGAACGCCTGCTGCTATCTCATCATCTTTCTCACGCAGTGCTTTCATCACAAGGGACATAGCTTCTTCACACAAATCCCCCATCTGTATCAGTTGCCCATTCAGCTTACGCAGCTGTTCTTTGTATAATTCTCTGGTCATCATCCAAACCTCCCTGTAATATAATCTTCTGTTCGCGGATCTTTTGGCATGGAGAATATCTTTTCCGTGTCACCCATTTCCACCATCTCTCCAAGAAGGAAAAATGCAGTTTCATCTGAAATTCTGGCTGCCTGCTGCATATTATGAGTAACCATAACGATTGTATAGTTATTTTTCAATTCCAGTGCCAAATCTTCTATCTTACCAGTGGAAATCGGATCGAGAGCACTGGTAGGCTCGTCCATCAGAAGTACTTCCGGCTGAACAGCCAGTGCACGGGCAATACAAAGTCTCTGCTGCTGTCCACCGGACATTCCCAGTGCGCTCTTTTTCAGACGATCTTTTGTTTCATCCCAGATGGCTGCTTTTCTGAGGGAATCCTCCACAATCTCATCCAGTTTACTCTTGTTATGGATTCCATGTGTTCTCGGTCCATATGCAATATTATCATAAATACTCATTGGAAACGGATTTGGCTTCTGGAATACCATACCTACCCGTTTTCTTAGAAGATTTACATTTTTCATTTCATTGATCGGTTCTCCGTCCAGAAGCAGTTCTCCTGTAATTTTGCATCCTTCCACCAGATCATTCATACGATTTAGAGATTTGAGAAGAGTCGATTTTCCACACCCGGAAGGTCCGATCAGCGCTGTGATTTCTTTCTCCGGGATATCCATATTAATATTTTTCAGAGCTTTAAAATCTCCGTAATATAATTCCATATTTCTTATCGTAAACTTGTTCATCACTTTACCCCTTTGTCAGTTTTTTAGCTATCCAACTGGAACATGCATTAATCAAGAGAACCAACACCATCAATACCACTGCTGCTGCATAGGCTTGATCCATGTATAGCCCTTCAGACAGCAATGCATACATATGTACTGCCAATGTTCTTCCGGAATCCATCAGGCTTCCCGGAACCTTTGCGATTGTTCCCGCTGTAAACATCAGAGCTGCCGTTTCACCTACCACACGACCGATGCCCAGGATCACGCCGGCAACAATACCCGGAATGGCTGAGGGAAGGATGATTCGGAATATTGTTCTCAATTTCCCTGCTCCAAGTCCAAAACTGCCTTCTCTGAAAGAATCAGGCACCGAAAGCAATGCTTCCTCTGTGGTACGCATGATCAGAGGCAGAATCATAATCGCAAGAGTAAGCGCACCACCAAGAAAAGTATATCCCCAACCGAAAAATACTGCAAAGAACAGATATCCAAACAGACCATATACAATAGATGGAATTCCCTGAAGAGTTTCTGTCGTTACACGGACGATTTTGACAAGCTTATTTCCCTTTTTTGCATATTCAACCAGATAAATAGCCGCACCCACGCCTACCGGAACCGCAAAAATCAATACCAGGATTACCATCAACACGGTATTAATAATCGCAGGCATCATGGATACATTGTCCGTGTTGTATTCCCATGCAAACTGATCCAGTGTCAGATTGGGAATTCCCTTAATCAGGATATATCCCACCAGACATACCGTGATACCAACGGTAAATATTGTGACAATGACCATTAATAGCCGAAGCACGAGAGAAAATGGATGGTATTTGTACACTTCCATGCGCTTTTTCAATTTTTCCATCAGTTACCCCTCCTTTGCAGTGCCGAACAGCAGGAATTCAGAATCAAAATCAGAACAAACAGCACGACTGCAGTTGCAATCAGAGCTTCACGATGAAGATCTGTGGCATATCCCATTTCCATAACAATGTTTGCAGTCAGTGTACGTACACCGTACAACAGACTTTTCGGAATGATCGGCTGATTTCCTGCAACCATAATCACAGCCATGGTCTCACCGATGGCTCTTCCGATTCCCAGTACGATACCTGCCAGTATTCCGGATTTTGCTCCCGGAAGCACTGCACTGAACACACTTCTCTCCGGTGTAGCTCCCAATGCCAGTGAACCTTCATAATAGGATTCCGGCACTGCACGGATGTTACTTTCGGCAACACTGATAATGGTCGGCAAAATCATAATTCCCAGAAGAATCGATGCGGTCAGCATACTTTTTCCGCTTCCGCCAAATATTTTCTGCATCAGCGGAACAATTACCACCAGGCCAAAGAATCCATACACGATAGAGGGAATTCCTGCCATCAGATCGATTGCAGGTTTCACAATCTTATATGTTTTCGGATCACAGAATTTTGCCATATAAACTGCAGTGAAGAATCCGATGGGCACTCCAACAATAATTGCTCCCACAGTTACATAGATGCTTCCAATGATCATGGGCAAAATCCCATATAAGCCATTGTTCGGTTTCCATTGCGTGCCCAGCAGGAACTTGAAAATACCAATCTCGCCGATGGCCGGGATACCGTTCGCAAACATAAACACACAGATCAATATTACAGCCAGAATGGACACACAGGCCGTCGCCAGAAAAACGATCTGCATAATTCTTTCTTTTGCTTCCTTCATGTTATCTCCTTTAATTCCATACTTGCTTATAAGGGGAGTTCCGAGGACTGTACGTCTCCCGAAGCTCCCCTTTCATTTACCAGGTTTTTATAGATAGATTATTTGATGTCTGACCAGTCCTGTGTCTCACCTGTAAAGATAGAACGCACCTGCTCGGAAGTCATCTCAGAAATCGGATTATCCAGATTTACAATTACTGCGATACCATCCAGTGCTATTGCTGTTGCAGAAACACCTTCTGAAGTCTCACTGTCTTTCAATTCTCTGGATGCCATACCAATATCACAAATTCCTTCAATCGCAGAAGTTACGCCTGTTGTAGAATCACTCTGCTGTACTTCAATCTCCACATCCGGATTCAACGCAACATAGGCTTCTTTCAGTTTCTCCATAACCGGTGTTACGGAAGAAGAACCGGCTACTGTGATTTTTCCAGAAAGACCTGCTGCTTCATAGGCACCTTCATTTCCCTGGCTGATATAACCATTTTCTTCCACAACTGCCTGACCATCTTCACTCATGATGTATTTTACAAAATCTGTTGCTACATCGCTGAGTCCTTCTTTTGTAACAATATTAAATGGACGGCTGATCTTATATGTACCACTCTTAATATTGTCCACGGTAGCTTCTGCTCCATCGATATTCAGAGCTTTTACAGAATCATTCAGAGATCCCAGAGACACATATCCGATTGCATACTCATTTCCCTGTACAGTTGTCAGCATTACGGATGTGCTGTTGGTAATCTCAGCCATATCTGTTGTGTTGTCGATCTTGTTTCCTTCTTCATCTTTTGTTTCAATACCAAACAATTCAATGAAAGCTCCTCTGGTACCGGAACCATCTTCTCTGGAAATCGGACTGATCATCCCTGAGAAATCTGCATCTGCCTCTTCTGTGGCATCTGTTTCTTCTGTTTCATCTTCTTCTGTTACTTCCTGTGTTGTTTCATCGGTGGTTTCCTGCGTTGTATCTGTCGTTGTATCAGCTGCATTATCTGTCGATCCACATCCTGCCATCATCATTGCAGATACCATAAGTGCAGTTCCTAATGTTAACCATCTTTTTTTCATAATCTTTATTCCTCCTTGAATTGGAAACTTTGTTCCTCATGACAGTGATTAGTATAAATAAGCTCTGTTAAATCAAAAAGCAGGCTTTTGTTAAATCAATATAAAAAAGCTGTCATTTTGGCAGCTTTTTTACATTTTTACAATCTATTATTTATTCTTTATGCGCTCAATCACTTTTCGACAGGTTTTTTTACATTTATATCGAATTCCTTTTTTCATAACACGGAATATCCCCCACATCCCGGATTCCACATCCCATTTCAGGCTTCCGGAACGATAAAGATAATCTCCGGGGCAAAAAGCTCCGTCTTTCAGTTCCATATTAAAAGTATTTCCGATACTGATACCACCCTGTAGAGCACGGATATCCGATGATGGACCATCCAAGACTTCTTTCCACTCATAATCATGAATGCAGAATCCCACATTTCTCGGTTTGTCTGCAGGCATCATGGTTCGGAATATCACTCTTTCGCACGGATAAGAGTAAAAGATGGGTGTTGCCGGATCTCCATGGATCCTGCTGCTGAAAACTCTGGAAATTCTCCGGTCTTTGGACAGCCTGTTGGGAAACCGTTCCGAACGGTAATTATATCCCTTCTCCCCTGTATCTTCAGCATCTACCGTATCTCCCTCATCCCCTACAGCGGTTTTTATCAGTTCACCATTGCGATCCAGCATACGTATTCCATTTTGGATCATCACAACACATTCCCGAAAACTTTCCACACCAGGCGCCGTAATTACAGCCTGCTGTCCATAAGGATTTTCCCGGAAGGAATCTTCTCCATACCATCCTGCTCCTGCAGGCTCAATCATAACAGCCCCAAACAACCCATGGTATCTGTGATTTCTTATATCTCCGAAAGACTGAAGGATACAGGCTCCGTATTCCTGATCCGCATACCAGAGATATTTCTTACTCTCTCCCGGTCCTACCGTCTGCTCTTTGTTATTATATCCCACATTGATTCCCGAATCATTAACCGGATCATAGCGAAGAAGCTGTGGATTTATCGACACTCTCATGGATGGTTTGTGCCTGAAGTCCAGTGGTACTCTTGGATAATCATAATAGGGGATTGGCTTTTCCGGATCGAACAGGTTATGCAGTGTCACTTCTATCCACTCTCCGGCATTTGCCCGCAAAATCAGCGGATGCGGACAATAATTCTCTTTCTGTGCTTTTTCCACTTCTTTTACCGGAATAAACAACAGTCCATCCGGATCATGGTCCCCATGATTGTTGTAAGGTATCTTTCTCTGTATGGCTGCTATCTCATATTTTCGTATCACAGCATCTTTTCCAGGACAGGGTGGAAGCGGAAGAATCTGATCCTTTCCTTTGCAGAGTGGACGCAATCTTTTCACTTTTATTTCCTTTTTCCATGACATTCCTGTTACATTCAGCGAGTGCTGTTCCTCATGAGCGCCGTCAAGAAGCCGAATCATGATCTCATCACCCGGATAGGTTTCCAGGACAGGTGTTGCAGGATCCCCATGAACAATTGAACTGAAAATATATGCCGGATCTTCTTCTCTTTTCAATCTCTCCCGCATCGGCTCTGACCGGTAATTAATTCCCATAACGCCCGGGTCATCATGCGATCCGGGAACTTCAGGTGGATTGAGCGCATTTCCATCTTTATCAAATAACATGGCAAAATCGTGAACAAACAGAGCAAATTCGCGGAAAGAAGTTCCATCTCTTCTTTTTATCACTGCTTTCGTTCCTGATTTTAATTCTTTTCCGTTTCTTATATTGTGGAAAGTGGCACCTGCTTCCTCAACAATCAAAGCACCAAATGTACCTCAATACAGTCTCCCGCATTTGCCCGGATAACCAGTGGTTCCACTTTAATCTTATTTTCTTCCACCAGTTCCACATAATGATCCAGACCTCCATATCGCTCGAGCTCCTCTTTCAGCACAAAGAATCTTCCCTGGGGGTCGTTCCATCCATAGGAATTGTATGTGACTTTCGCCTGAACAACAGCAATCTCAAAGACTTTTATATTTTCATTCGATTTCATTTTTTCCTGACACACACATTTTTTCTCCCTATTGTTATCTGTATGACAGGGACAGGTGTCCGTATACAGTGCTCCAGGCTCAAAATTTTCCACAAAGTTTCCTTGTTCCAGAGGAGTAGGTTCTATCTGATTGGCTCCATCAGCATCCAGAATCCCTAACGGCGGCTGCAGAGGTCGTTCCCCGAAAATACCATTGATAAAGTTAGGGTATCCCGGATGTTCTTTATCTTTTTTCGGTGGTATTTTCCTGTCTTTTAATGGCATAAGCGGAGGAATCACCGTTCCATCCGGGTACTTTCCTGTTCCGTCCTCCAGACGATCATACACCCTCCAAAGTGTCCACATTCCTTCATGAAAATGGGGATACAGATGACAATGAAATATAGCGTCCCCGATCATCCCGTTCAGACTTCCTGCTCCAAACAGAATTTCAAGAGTATAACATTCCTGGGGACTCAGCGTTATAGAATCGATCACCGATGAATCACTTTTTGTTCCTTCTCGTTTCCACTGATGGTTGTGCAGATGAAACACATGTGTCTCTTTAATTCCCCCATGGATCAGTCGGATCTTCGCCGGATCACCCACATATCCCCGAAGGACAGACGGTGCGGGATCCCCGTATACCCAAGAACTCATGGAAATATCCTCCCCGCTGTCTGCCGGGTTATGCGTCAATGGATGCCTGTTCCTCATCGGCTCCGACCGGTAGCTGATACCCGTAGTAGAAGACGGAAGTCCCGTATGCGGATCTATCGGCTGTGCTCCGTTTTTGTCTTTAATTTCCATCTCATCATGGAAAAATACTGCATATTCCCGAAAAGCTTCACCTGTAACAGGATAAATATCCGCAAACAGACCACTTTCTATTTCTTTTCCGGTCTCCGGATCCAGCCATTGGGACTCTGGCGGCTCCACAATGATTGCTCCGAAAAGCCCATGTACATTCGTCCCCTCTTCACTGCTGCGGGTATCTCCCATATCGTGAAACAAATATACTCCTTCTCTGTGTGCATACCATGTGTAAGTGATTTCATTGCATGTAGTGGTATTCTTATTATATCCTACTTCTGACCCATCAGAGGTATTCACATCATAGGGAAGCCCCTGTACATGAATAGAAAGGGCCCGATGTAGAGAATGGGAAAAATGAATCACAATCTTTTCTCCCACATTTGCCCGGATCACCAGCGGTCTCACTTTCTCACAAGGCTGAGGAATCTCCAGTGAAAAGTTTTTCCATGCTTCTCTCCGAATCTCTCCTGCATCCTTCTTCAACACATAGAGAAGACCATCCGGATCATGATCCCCATATTTATTATAAACAACAGGTATCTCAATTGCCTCTATTCATAAGTTCGAATTTTTTCCCGGGAAGGATAAACACATAATTCCATAGCTTATTCCTCCCCACATTCTTCTTCCAGTAAACGAATGTAATGATTGGCTTCTCTCAGAACATGATCCGCCAGAAGCGGCAGAATAATGGAGGAAATTTCACATTCCAAAATTCCTTTTGCTCCGGCTGTCTTAAATTCCCGATAATTCAATGTCTCTTCCAACGATTTTCTGCATAGATCATCAGTTACTCTGCACTCCTGATTTCGCGCCATTTCCAATAATTCACGGTATTCTTTTGCATACTGATCCGCAGTCTCAATCAGCTGGATCTCTGATGGATCCAAAAGTCCCCGTATGAATAATGCATGTTCCATCATGATACGATTCCAGAAGTCTTCTACCGCACCCAATTGTCTGCGGGTAACAGATCTGTTGCGTGAAAGTTCCATAAGGATTGAGCGATACATCTTCGCCTCTCGGGTAATATGTTCAATCAAGAGAGGATAATTCATGTTGAACAGACAACACTGATTTATTTCCGCGAGAAGCCTTTCTTTATATTAAATCAGTTCCGATACCAGCCGCAAAGCAATTCTGTTCAGCTGTTGTACTTCCTGAAGCATTCCCCTGCTTATTCTGCACACAGAACCAGGTCGAAGTCTGTGCTCCATCTCCGTGATGTTACTGTTTATAGAGATTCCGCTTAACTGATGCGTCTTTTGCTATGCACGGACTGTATATGGAGTCGCCAGCTCTCCTGATTCCAGAACGAACGCATCAATCATTCCCTGACTGACCTGAACCACCCGCTGTAAAAACTGCTCAAACTGTCTGCGAAACCACTCGGCTCTCTGAATCCATTCACTGTCTTTACATGGAAATCCTGCTTCCAGAAACAACGCATGTTCTTTCATGATTCTTGCAAAAAACAGGTGCGTTTCCAGTGACAATACTACATAATTTTTGATAAAGTTGCATACCTTAATAATTTGCGCTTTTCTACAATATATGCCCGAATTATGAAACTGTGTATAAATACCACAAAGGAATAGCTGATCACACTTATAGGCTGTTCTCGGTTTAATGATGGAAATTTCTAAGTATTTTTCTTCGTTTTTCTATCTCTTCCTTATAATATAACTTTGTTTTTTCTTTTATTTTTTCTCCGGCACAGATTTCTTCAAATCGCTTCTCCAATTTTCCAAACGCTTCCTGCGCCGCATCTTTGTAATTGTTCTCAGCCTCCAGATCTACTTTCCGGCATAACGCTTCCAGTTCTTTATTCTTTTTTGTAAAAAATCCCATTTTTATCTCACTCCTATATTTTGCAAGTTGAGAAAACCGGGAGTCAAGACTCCCGGTCATTCTTTTCATTTTCTTATTTCCCTGTGGTACTTCCCAAGCCACCATTTCTTTTCTCTGTAGCATCATCATCCACAGTAATTCCGTATTCCAGAAATATCCCCTGCATAAATCCTTCTCCAACTTTTAATTCTACTGTTTTTCCTTCATTACTGTCGTTGGTTATTTTTGCAAAGATATGTCCTTCGTTATCTGAATAAAAGTAATCACTATCAATAATTCCCACCGTATTATTTAGCTGCAGACGGTACTTGAAACCTAGTCCGCTTCGCGGATACAATTTCAATACCCATTCTTCCGCCATTTCTGCCCGAATCCCCGTAGGAATTTTCACTGTCTGCCCCGGTTCCAGAATAATGTTCGTCGGTGTAAAAAAATCATATCCGGCACTTCCTGCTGTCGCCCTTCTAGGAAGACGGATATTTTTATATATTTCCAAAATCTTATATTCATCCTGCTCACCAAAACTGTCTTTCCATCCTTCCAGAAACTGCTTCCAGCTAACTTTATGAAATTTTGCAATTCTTTTCATTCTTTTCTCCTTGTCACTTATCTGTACTTATGCATGAAGCACTACCAATCCGATTTCCAGGGTCTTCGGCACATCAATAACTCTCTGGTTCGGACTTCCTTTCCACTGCAATGTTACATCTCTGGCGGCCAGATCAAATCTTCCGTCCACCATAACATCCAAATATTTAATGATTTCCAGATTTTTCACTTCTTCCCAACGATATCCCGTGTACAACCAAATTGTTTTGTCCGGATATTTTTTCTTTATTTCTTTTGCCAGTTCCGTCACTTCTCTAATATTTTTCTCATGAAGCGGATCCCCGCCGCTAAACGTAATCCCTTCAATATAGGACTGATCCAGTTGTTCAAAAATCTCTTCTTTATCCTTTTGTTCAAAAGGAATTCCCCCATCTGGATCCCATGTAATGGGGTTCTGGCATCCTTTGCAGTGATGGCTGCATCCAGCCACCCACAAAACTACCCGCAGGCCATCTCCATTCAACATATCATCCTTTGTTATATTATGATATCTCATTGCTCAATCAGCATCCTTTCTAATTCCGTAGGGCATACACAATCCTGTATGTGTAACGCTATCCCCATATCAGAATATTATACTTGATGTCCGAAAGAATGTCTACGGAATTTC
This sequence comes from Lachnospiraceae bacterium, assembly GCA_004556655.1. Taxonomy (GTDB): domain Bacteria; phylum Bacillota; class Clostridia; order Lachnospirales; family Lachnospiraceae; genus Oliverpabstia. The sequence goes on from SFGF01000026.1 coordinate 22,100, forward strand.
AAAATTAAAAACATACGGATATCTTTACATAATTTATTTTTGTTCAACTTGAAAATCCAAATCATATTCTTTTATAATTCTAAGGATTTCATCGGGATTTTCTTCCAAATCCCCGGCAATTTATTTAAAAAAATGATTAATTCTTCTGTTCCGCCAGATATTCTTCCAGCAAATCCAATTCATTCAGATAGATACAGTTTTTTAACTCCCCACACAGAATTTTCTTTCTGCATTCTTCCAGCTCCATCCAGATTACCTCTTTTACTTCTGTTTCCTGAAGTGTTAATTCCTCTATTTTCACAGTTTCCTCATACGTATAGACAGCACTGATTTCGTAGTCTGCAAATGGTTTTCCATGAAATACATCCCGAAATCCACCCTGATGGAATCCTACAAAATGAAGCTTATCCTTACTTGTTTTTATTCCCAGTTCTTCCTCAAGTTCTCTGACTGCGGAAGGAAGGTAATCGTCTCCTGCAGCTACATGTCCTGCGGAAGAGATATCATAGCATCCTGGATTAGAATCTTTGCAGGCACTTCGCTTTTGAAGTAAAATATCATATTTGCCATCTTCATTTTTTCTTATAACCCAGATGTGTGATGTAGCATGAGGACTTCCGTCACGATGCGCAACTCCTCTCTCCCTGACAACTCCTGTTTTTGTACCGTCCGGATTTCTCACATCAAACAGTTCCATTGGCTTGCCATTTAATGCTGCATACTGAAGCACATCGTTTTGATTATATACGAGTTTTAATGAAAAAAATGGGATATTCTCATCAAGAAGACGGAAAAATATTTTATCCCCTTCCCATATATTCAGATTAAGTACCTCTGCCTTGTCCACCCATTCCAGAACTCCCTCATCACAATCATGAGGTTCCCCTTCAAATCCGTCGGCCGTGTACAAAGACATATATTCCGTAACGTCTTCCCCATACACAAAAGTAACAATACCACGATATACAAACGAAGTAAGGTGATATCCCGTTTCTTCCCATACTTCTCTTAACAGACATTCTTCAGGGCTTTCCTGATTTTCAAAATGTCCACCTACACCGATCCACTTATCTTTATTCACATCATGTTCCTTCACCGTTCGATGAAGCATTAAATATTTTCCTTCTTTTTCAATATAGCAAAGTGTGCTTAGTTTTGATGCCATAATTTATTATCTCACATTCTTTTTATTGTTATATAGCTTCTGTTCTGTTATCATAACTCCTCTATATACAAACTGTCAAATTCTTATCTATTGATTCGTAAGAATATAGAGGCAATCAGAACGGTATCTACTATACGAAACAAAGCAATAGATTTCTGAAATGAATTACTGTGCTTTGTTACATTTATACTTCATGAACAAACTTCTTCTAAAAAAAGACCCTCAAGTACAATATACTCAAAGGTCTTCTCATATTATTTATTATGCCTCTGCCGGCACGTCTTTAATACTGAAACTCATTCTGCCCATCTTATCTTTGCCCAGGCAGATTACTTTTACCACATCTCCCAGTGTCAGTACATCTTCTACTCGGTTAATGCGCTGTTTTGCAATCTTGGAAATATGAACCATTCCTTCTTTTCCCGGAGCAAACTCAACAAATGCACCAAATTCTTTGATACTTACTACTTTACCGGTAAAGATCTGTCCTGCCTCAAAATCAGTAACGATTGTCTTTACATAGTTGAGTGCTTTGTCCATCATTTTCTGATCCGTGCCGCAGATAGATACTGCACCATCATCTGTGATATCAATTTTCACACCAGTCTCATCAATGATCGCGTTGATGGTTTTTCCTCTCTGTCCAACTACATCACCGATTTTTTCAGGATCGATCATGGTCTGAATGATCTTCGGAGCGTATTCACTCACATGATCACGAGGACACGGGATACATTTCTCCATAACTTCAGTCAGGATATATTCTCTTGCCGCTTTTGTTTTTGCAAATGCTTCCTCAATAATCGGACGAGTCAGACCATGAATCTTGATATCCATCTGTATCGCAGTAATACCGTCATGAGTACCTGCCACCTTAAAGTCCATATCGCCAAAGAAGTCTTCCAGACCCTGGATATCGGTAAGTACGATGTAATCATCATCTGTCTCACCAGTTACCAGACCACAGGAAATACCTGCTACCGGTTTCTTAATCGGCACACCTGCTGCCATCAGAGACATGGTGGATGCACAGATACTTGCCTGAGAGGTGGAACCGTTGGACTCAAAAGTCTCGGATACGGTACGGATCGCATATGGAAATTCTTCCTCACTTGGAAGTACCGGAACCAAAGCTTTCTCAGCCAGTGCTCCATGTCCGATCTCACGACGCCCCGGTCCGCGGCTCGGTTTTGTCTCACCTACAGAATAAGATGGGAAATTATAATGATGCATATAACGTTTTGCTACTTCATTTTCATCCAGTCCATCCAGTCTCTGTCCTTCCGAAAGCGGTGCCAGTGTAGTAATGGTACAGATCTGTGTCTGTCCTCTGGTAAACATAGCAGAACCATGTACACGCGGTACGATATCGGTCTCTGCTGCCAGCGGACGAATCTGTGTAATTGCACGACCATCCGGACGCTTGTGATCTTTCAGGATCATCTTACGAACCGTCTTTTTCTGATACTGATATACAGCCTCACCAAGAACTGCCAGCCATTCTTCATTTTCAGCAAATGCTTCTTCCAGTTTCGCTGTTACCTGACGGATGTTCTCTTCTCTGGTCTGTTTGTCATCAGAGAATACCGCAACTTCCATCTCTTCCGGCGGAACGATCTCTTTTATCGCTGCAAACAATTCTTCCGGAACTGCACAGGATTCATATTCATGTTTCTCTTTTCCACACTCAGCTACAATCTTATCGATAAATGCGATAATTTCCTGGTTCACTTCATGCGCTTTAAAGATAGCCTCGATCATCTTATCTTCCGGAATCTCATTCGCTCCGGCCTCAATCATGATTACCTTTTCTCTTGTGGAAGCAACGGTCAGTTTCAGATCAGAAACCACATTCTGCTCCAGTGTAGGGTTCACGATCAGTTCTCCATCGATCATACCCATCTGAGTTGCCGCACATGGTCCATCAAACGGAATATCAGAAATGCAGGTAGCAATAGAAGATCCAAGCATAGCAACTACTTCCGGGTTGCACTGAGGATCAACGGACATTACCATATTATTCAAAGTAACATCATTTCTGTAATCCTTCGGAAAAAGTGGACGCATCGGACGGTCAATTACACGGGAGGTAAGGATTGCATGCTCGGAAGCTTTACCTTCTCTTTTATTAAATCCTCCCGGAATTTTTCCTACTGCATACATTTTTTCTTCATACTCCACACTCAGAGGAAAGAAATCGATTCCCTCTCTCGGTTTTTCAGATGCTGTTGCTGTAGAGAGGACAACAGTATCACCATAATGCATAAATGCAGCTCCGTTGGCCTGTTTTGCCACACGGTCAATGTCAACAGTCAGGGTTCTTCCTGCCAACTCCATAGAATAACTTTTGTACATATATTCTGCTCTCCTTTTCTGCCCTGTGGGCTGATTTCCCGGCAGAAGTTCTCCGAAACAACTGAAAAATACACTTCACAAAATTTGTCTGCACTCTGTGCAATGTACTTTTCAGTGGTCTCGGCATAAGCTTCTTGTCCGGAATATTTCCTTTGCCGTTTACCGGCAGACAGTTTAAGTACGCCTAATCCTGTCCATAACGTTAGTAAGGGGTGGAACACCTTCCACCCCTCGCCATAAGAAATTACTTTCTGATTCCCAGTTTGTCAATCAGTGCACGGTATCTTTCGATATCGGTTTTCTTCAGGTAATCCAGAAGACCACGTCTCTGACCTACCATTTTCAGAAGACCTCTTCTGGAATGATGATCTTTGTGATGTGTTTTCAGATGCTCTGTAAGCTCCTGAATTCTTGCTGTCAGTACAGCAACCTGTACTTCCGGTGAACCTGTATCGCCTTCACTTCTGGCATATTCAGCCATGATAGCCTGTTTCTTTTCTTTAGAAATCATTTTATTTTCCTCCTTGATTTTAAACCACCGCGTACTAAGAAACGGTCGGAGACTCCAATCTCTGAATACGGGCTGACTCATACTCTGCTAGTATAGCATATGAAATTTGGGAAGTAAACCCCTTTTTTCAAAAATCCACTGAGAGTCTTTTTCTTTTATTCCAGTTCCGGATCCTCATCCAGAATAGAAAATGCAATATTTGTCGCATGATCTGCCACACGCTCCAGACCGGATATGATATCCGAGAAAATCATTCCTGCTTCCGGTGTACATTCGTTCTGTGTCAGTCTTTCCACATGTTTCTGCTGCAGTATTCTCTCTTCCTGATCAATCTGGTCTTCCAGTACGAGAATTTCCTGCAGATGCTGACGATCATTTTTAGAAAACATCTCCACAGAATAATTAACAATTTTTTGTACCATACCCATCATATGTATCAGATCCTGCTCTCCATCTTTGCTGAATACCACCTCGTCATCCCGCATCATGATAGAAGCATCCGCAACATTTTCCGCATGATCACCAATTCTTTCAATATCATTGACTACATGAAAGAGAGAACCGATGCTCATCACATCATCGATGGGCAATTTCGACTGATTCAGATGAACAAGATAGTTCGTGATTTCTTTATTCATATAATCGATATTTTTTTCCACCCGGTAAACCTCATCCAGTTCTTTCTGATCATGAGATATCAATGTATTCATGGCACGCTCCAGATTAGTGATTGCCATATTTGCCATACGCTCCAGTTCACGGACAGCCTGAAGTACAGCCGTAGTAGGAGAAAACGCATGTTTGTTGCCAATATAAAGCAGTTCAAATTCTTCTTCTTTCTTGTCATCACCCGGTATCACCAGACAGGCAGCTTTTACAAGCCACTGAGTAAATGGAAGCATCAGGATAACCTGACCCACTTTAATGATTGAGTTTGCGTTGGCAATCATACGTCCGGCTTCGTTTCCGGAAATCTCCATAAAGAAGTTAACTACCACATCACCTGCAATAATAAGAATAATCGCACAGACGATTGTTCCAGAAATATTAAAGAGCAGATGAATACATGCAGCTCTCTTGGCATCTTTCTTGCATCCAACACTTGCCAGAATTGCTGACATAGTACAGCCGATATTACATCCAAGCATCATGAACAGACAGACCGGAAGTTCTACCAGACCTTCTCTTGCCAACAGCATAATGATACCAACTGTAGCAGAGTTACTTTGGAGAATCGCAGTAGCGATACATCCTACAATAAAAGCAACAAATGGATTGCTGAGAGAACTCAATGCCTGAACTACTTCAGGAATTTCCTTTGCTTCTGTCAGCGCTCCGGAGATGGCGGAAATCCCCATAAAAAGAATACCAAATCCCAGAATAACTTCTCCAAGCCTGCTGACTGTCATATGATCCTTGATGAACATGGCCATAATCACTCCCACAATGACAAACAGGGGGGCAATATCCGCCAAATCAAAGGCAATCAACTGTCCGGTAACTGTTGTACCGATATTGGCACCCAGAATAATACCCGGAGCCTGAGCAAGCTTCATCAGACCTGAATTGACAAAGCTCACCACCATTACTGTTGTGGCGTTGGATGACTGAATCAATGCAGTAAAAAAAGTTCCAACCAGTACACCAATCACTCTGTTCTTTGTAAATACTTCCAGAATACTCCGCATCTTAGAACCGGCTACTTTTTGCAGACCTTCGCTCATCATTTTCATTCCGTAAAGGAAGAACCCAAGTCCGCCTACCAAAGACATTATTATACTCATGACTTTTACTCCTTCGTATCCCGTAAAATTCCTGTATTCCGAAACTGCCTGTCACAGTTTCTTTGTTGGATTTTACATTTTTCTTACGCAGATTTAACATATACACACAAGGAAAAGAAATACGCCCTGCGCATTTCTCTCCTTATACAACACATATCATATCTACTATAAAAGAAAATTTCATCTTTGTCCACAAAAATCTCTAAAAAAGTTTCTTCCTGCCTGCGCATCTCTCTGAATCTGTTCTCTCAGTTCTTCTACAGAATCAAATTTACATTCCGGTCTCACAAAATGATAAAACTCCACCCAGGCCTCTTTCTCGTACAAATTTTCATTGCATTCAAACAAATAAGTCTCAACTCCCGCAAAGGGCACTTCCACAGTTGGCTTCACTCCAATATTGGAGATACCATAGAATTCTTCTCCGTTTATATATGTTTTTGAAGCATACACCCCAAATGGAGGAAGCAGTTTTCCGTTCTCAGGAATCTGATTGATCGTTGGAAGCCCCCAGGTACGCCCCAGCTGTCTTCCATGCACAACCTTTCCTTTCACAAAATACGGATAACCCAGAAGATGATTGACCTTCTCGATCCGTCCTTCTCTAAGAGTTTCTCTGATCCATGTGCTGCTGATTTCCCGTTCCTCTTCCATTTCTTTATCCAGGATTTCAACTTCAAAACCATATCTGTGACCAAGTTTTTTAAGAAGCTCGGGTGTCCCCTTCCTTTTATACCCAAAATGAAAATCCGGTCCCACGATCACGTAGGCAGCCCGAAGCTGTACAGCCAGAACTTCTCGTATAAAATCTTCCGGCTCCATCTGAATCAATTCAGGTACAAAAGGACACTCTATAAGACAGTCAATTCTTTTTCTTTCCAAAAGGACTTTTCGCTCCTCATTGGTAAGCAGGGTTCTGGTGATTCTTGTTCCCAGCTTTACCAATGGAGATACATCAAAAGTAAAGACCACCGTATCATATCCTTTTTTCCCCAATTCCAGTGTCCTGGTAATTAATTTATCATGACCCCTGTGCAGTCCGTCAAATTTACCAAGTGTTACCACACTTCTCTTTTCCAGCTGAAAATCCAATGTATTTGTAATGTATCTCATTCTGTTCCTAAAATCCTTTAATTTTCTGTGTATAAAACATCTTTACCGGCAGAAACATATTTCCCTTTTTACGGAAAATCCCCACAAATGTCTTTGCACTGTCATAAATCCTGTAATTCTCTTCAGACATACTTTCCAAACTGAGCCCCTCGACAAAAGACTGAGAAAAGGAATTCCCATTGTGTACCAACCGATCTCCTTCCGGGACTGTATACACTGCCGGATACTGCTCAAACATCTGATCCACAGGAACAACAATCGCAGCGAATTCCTGTCGGGACACATATTCCTGAATCTGACAAAGCTTTCTGGCATCTGTCAATTCAAACCTCTCCACTCTGGTCCTCACCAGTTTCTCCATACAGCCGCCGCATCCCAATTTCTCTCCGATATCATTGCACAAAGTTCTGATATAGGTTCCTTTGGAACAATGAATCCTTAAAGAAACCATCGGAAGTTCCAGCTTCAGGATTTCAATCTCATAAAAATGCACTTTCCGCGGTGTTCGTTCGATCTCTTTTCCTTCTCTTGCCAGTTCATACAGTTTCTTTCCATTCACTTTGAGAGCGGAATACATGGGAGGCACCTGCATCTGTTCTCCGATGAAGGATGCAATGCAGGAGCGTACTTCTTCCTCCGTCACATACACTGGTTTTTCTTCTAAAATGCTTCCCGTCATATCCTGGGTATCTGTACAGATACCCAGATGCAGAACAGCTTCATACACTTTATCATGATCTGCCAGCATATCACACAGACGAGTGGCTTTTCCCAGGCAGACCGGAAGCACTCCTTCCGCCTCAGGATCCAGTGTTCCTGTATGTCCGATTTTTTTCTGATGGAAAATACCTCTCAGTTTTGCCACCACATCGTGCGAGGTATATCCCGCCTCTTTATATACATTGATAACACCATTAATTTCCATTAACACTCTCCCGAAGCTGTCTGTCAATATCATAGGTCAGACTGTTAACAACATCATGTACAGAACCCTGCATAGTACATCCGGCTGCCCGTACATGACCGCCGCCGCCAAAGTATGATGCAACCCTTGCCACATCTACGATTCCGTTAGATCTCATACTTACCTTATATTCCTGAACTCCGGTCTCATACAGGAAAATAGCCACTTCCACACCTTTGGTATTCTGAAGCTGATTGACGATTCCATCCAGATCTTTGGGGGTCAGCCCGTAAAATTTCAAATCTTTCTGCCGCACATATCCCACAATACACTGTCCATTCATCAGCATAATGCTCTCCATAATGGTGCGTCCCATGATCTGATTCTGCGCATAAGTTTTTGTATAAAAGGAGTCTTTGATGATTTTCGCAAAATCAATCCCTTTTGCCATCAGCTTTCCGCCGATTTCCATGGTTTCAGGACCGGTACAGGAATACTGAAATACACCTGAATCATGAATGATTCCTGTATATATCGCCTCGGCAATCTCTTTTGTGATTTTTTCAGGATCCATCAGCTTATATAGTACTTCACAGGTGGAACTTGCATCCGGTTCAATATGATTGATCATGGCAATTCCTGTATTTGTCACATGATGATCGATACATACGGTATGTTCCGCAGTATCCAGAGCTTCCTTCGCCAGTCCGATTCTGTCTCTGCTGCTCACATCAAAGAGCAGCAGCAGATCATACTTTTTCCCTTCCTGCCACTCATGTTTTATCTGATCAATACCCTCTATGTAGGAAAACACATCGCGGATTTCCTCCAGATATACATCCACCTGGATCTGAGGATAATGCTTTTTCAAATAAAGATACATGCCCATGCAGGAGCCTACACAGTCACCGTCCGGCCGCACATGACCGGCGATGGCTGCTGTCTTTACCCCCTCCAGAACAGACGAAATCTTATTTATCATCTTCTTCATCCCTTTCTGAGATTCCTTTATTTACCTCATCGATCAGTCTCGACATATTCACACCATACTCAATAGACTCATCCAGCTTAAATTGTATCTCAGGCGTGTTCCTCAAATTCAGTCTTTTTGCCAGCAGTCTGCGGATATATCCCTCTCCGCTCCTCAGACCAGCGATCGTATCGTTTTTTTCTTTATCATTTCCCAGAACACTGATATACGCTTTGCAGGTTTTAAGATCCGGTGCCACTTCCACAGATGTAACAGATGTCATCATATGAATCCGGGGATCTTTTATTTCCTGACGAATGATCGTACTCAGTTCTTTCATAACTTCTCCGTTGATTCTTGTATTCTTGATACTGTTTTTTCTCATTCTTCAACCCTCTGCTATTCTTAATTCAGTAATGCTAACCATTCCTGCTGTCAAATACATCAAAGACTGCAACCGGCCCAAAAGCACAAACTGCAGTCTTTTCTCATTTATTGTTTCCTCTATCTCGGAACTTCAACCATAATATATGCTTCTACCTGATCCAGTTCCTGAATATCGTTGAATCCTTCAAATACCAGACCACACTCATATCCGGCTCTGACTTCTTTCACATCATCTTTGAATCGTTTCAGAGATGCCAGAGGACCTTCAAAGATCTGTGTTCCTTCTCTGGTGATACGTACAGAACATCCTCTCTGGAATACACCATCCATCACATAGCTTCCGGCAATATTACCCACACCGGATGCCTTAAATACCTGACGGATTTCTCCATGACCGATGACCTTTTCTTCAAATACAGGATCCAGCATACCCTTCATGGCAGCTTCCACATCTTCGATTGCCTGATAAATGACTCTGTACAGACGCAGATCGACACCTTCCTGTTCTGCGATTGCTTTTGCTGTCGCATCCGGTCTTACATTGAAACCGATAATGATCGCATTGGATGCGGATGCAAGAGTAACATCGGATTCATTGATGGCACCTACACCACCATGGATGATCTTAACAACAACTTCATCATTGGACAGTTTTACAAGACTCTGTTTTACTGCCTCAACAGAACCCTGAACATCCGCTTTTACAACGATGTTCAGTTCTTTCAGATTGCCTTCCTGAATCTGATTAAACAGATCATCCAGAGACATTTTTGCTTTTGTTTCCTCCAGAAGACGATTTTTATTTTCAGAAATAAAGGTGGCAGCGAAATTCTTTGCCTCTTTATCATTTTCTGTCGCTACCAGAACTTCTCCCGCATTCGGAACATCGGAAAGTCCCAGAATCTCAACCGGAGTAGAAGGTCCTGCCTCTTTTACGCGGCGTCCTTTGTCATCCATCATCGCACGTACCTTACCGGAGCAGGCACCTGCCGCAATGAAATCTCCCACATGCAAAGTACCTTTCTGTACCAGAATAGTGGCAACAGGTCCTTTTCCTTTATCAAGCTGTGCCTCAATCACAAGACCACGGGCTCTACGTTTCGGATTTGCTTTCAGTTCTCCCACTTCTGCGGTCAGAAGAATCATTTCCAGAAGATCTTCAATACCGTCGTGTGTCTTAGCAGATACCGGGACAAAGATTGTGCTTCCGCCCCAATCCTCCGGAATCAGTTCATATTCGGACAATTCCTGTTTTACTCTTTCCACATTGGCACTCGGTTTATCGATTTTATTGATAGCTACAATAATCTCTACACCGGCAGCTTTTGCATGATTGATTGCCTCCACAGTCTGAGGCATAACACCGTCATCAGCAGCTACTACCAAAACCGCAATATCTGTTGCATTGGCACCACGCATACGCATAGCGGTAAATGCTTCATGACCCGGAGTGTCCAGGAAAGTGATTTTCTGACCCTTGATGGATACCACATAGGCACCTATATGCTGTGTGATACCACCTGCCTCACGGTCTGTCACATTGGTCTTACGGATCGCATCCAGAAGAGAGGTTTTACCGTGGTCAACATGACCCATAACACAGACTACAGGAGGTCTGGAAACCAATGTGGTTTCATCCTCTTCTTCCTCTTTCAGCAGTTCTTCGATCACATCAACTTTTTCTTCCTGCTCTGCGATGATATCAAAGTCCATGGCGATTTCCTGCGCTTTTTCAAAGTCAATCTCATGGTTTACGGTAACCATAACGCCCTGCATAAACAGTTTTTTCACGATAACAGATGGCTGCATCTTCATCTTATCAGCCAATTCACGGATTGTCATTTTCTCCGGAAGTACGATCTCTTTTACTTCTTCTTTCTTCTCTTCCTTCGGCTGCGGACGAACCGGTTTCTGAAGAGCTTTCGGAAGTCTCTGGTTCGGACGGCGCCCCTGATTCGGACGGTTCCCGCCCTGTCCGCCTCTTCTGTCCTGTGTTTTCTTTTCTTCTCTTTCCCGTTCTTTTTCTTTATCTTTTTCCTTACTCTTTACATCTCTTACCGGTTTTCTTGCCAGTCCCAGATCCATAGTATCAACAGACGATGTTCTGGAATCTCTGCGCTCTGTACGGCGGTTGTTATCTCTGCCGTCACGCTCCCTTACATCTCTGCTGTCTTTGTCTCTTCCATCTCTATCTCTGTTGTCACGGTTCATACCGTTTCTGTTATTGTCAAATCTGCGGCCTTCCTGACCGTTATTCGTACGTTCACCAAACTTGCGGTTATTGTTACCGTCCGGACGGCTCTGTCCCTGCGGTCTTCCCTGACCCTGCGGACGATTCTGGCCCTGTGTCCTTCCCTGGCCGTTTTTATTATCAAATCTACGACCGCTCTGGCTGTCTCTGCGATCCTGATTTCTCTCCTGACCGTCTCTTCTGTCCTGATTTCTCTCCTGACCCTGACGGTTTCCGGAAAATCTGCGGTTTCCGCTATCCTGGGTATTCTGCTGACCTGCTGCCTGACGATTGGAAGTTTGTGCTGCAGTCTCTTTGACCGGTGTCTGAGGCTTTTCAGCAACTGGTGCCTGTGCCGGCTGAACCGGTGTCGTCTGTGTCTGTACCGGCTCTGTCTTTGCTGCGGTCTTTGGCTGTGCCGGCTCTGTTTTTGGCGCTGCGTTTACTCCGCTCTTCGGCTGATTCTGGGTCTGTGCTTCTGTAGCCTTTACGGGCTGATCTTTCCCCTGCTGCGGACGACTTCCCTGGGTGGATTTTCTACGGAAGTTCTTGCCTTCCTGTGTCATGGCATTCTGCGGACGGAACACCTGAATCAGATTGGATTTCTTTTTCAGACGCTCTGCCGGTTTTCTTCCTGCCCCTTTATTTTCTTCTTTTCCTTCGGACTTATCTTCTTTTTTACCGGAAAATGCTTCCCGTACCATTTTTTCTTCTTTTTCTTCCAATGTACTCATATGACTCTTAACTTCTATCTTTTTCTCCTTTAAATAGTCTAATACCTCTTTATTGGTTTTATTCAATTCCTGTGCCAGCTCGTAAACTCTCAGTTTTGACATATTACCACCAACCTTTCTTTGTTCATGTCAAACAGTTACGCCAAAGGTTCCAACATATTCATCTGTTTTTCCAGTGCTGACGCAAGGTTTTCATCCGTAACAGCCAGTGAAGCCCTGAATTCTTTTCCAATTGCTGCACCAAGTTCCATCTTGCTGCCAAATTCATAATAAGGCACCTGGTAGTATTCACACATATTGCGGAATTTCTTTTTTGTATTGTCAGAAGCTTCCGCCGATGTAATTACCATATATGCTTTTCCGGTCTTTACTGCTTTTTCTGTTGCGAATTCTCCGCTTGCGATCTTTCCTGCCTTCATGGAAAGTCCGATCAGTGATATTACTTTTTTATGATTCAATCGTATCCAGCTCCCTTTCCAGGCTTTCGTATACTTCCTGCGGAATCGGCATTTTCAGGGAGCGTTCCAGGCCCCTGTTCTTCATGGCATTTTTCAGACATTCTTTCGAAAAACACAAGTAAGCGCCTCTGCCATTCTTCTTTCCTGTAGCATCAAGAACAATTTCATTGTCCGTCGTTTTCAGGACACGAATCATTTCCTTTTTGTTTTTCATTTCATTACAGCCGATACATTTCCGCAGCGGTACTTTTTTTACATTTGCCATACTTTTACCGCCTCACAGTTATATTATGATAAATATTCCGTATCTTCTGCTACTTCCTGATCAGATTCTTCTTCACTGTAATCCTCAGCCTCATAATCTTCTTCGTCTTCGTAGCCTTCTTCATCCTGATAATACTCGAAATCTCCGGCCTCTCTTGCCTGAGTCTCACTCTTAATGTCAATCTTAAATCCTGTCAGGCGGGCTGCAAGACGGGCATTCTGTCCTTCCTTACCAATTGCCAGAGAAAGCTGATAATCCGGTACGATTACCAATGCAGTCTTTTCATCCGGATCTGCCATAACAGAAATTACTTTTGCCGGACTCAGGGCATTTTCAATCAACAGTGCCGGATTTTCATCCCAGCTGATGATATCGATTTTCTCTCCCCGAAGCTCTGCCACGATCGAATTGACTCTGGCTCCGTTCATACCCACGCAGGCACCTACTGCATCCACATCCGGGTCAATAGACCAGACAGCGATCTTGGTTCTGGAACCTGCCTCTCTGGCAATACTGCGGATCTCCACGGTTCCGTCACTCACTTCTGTCACTTCTGATTCAAACAGACGTTTTACCAGTTCCGGATGGGTTCTGGATACCAGGATCTTCGGTCCTTTTGGAGTATCTTTTACTTCCAGTACATACACTTTAATTCTCTCTGTAGGGCGGAATACTTCGCCTTTTACCTGCTCATTTTCATTCAGTATCGCATCTACCTTGCCCAGATTGATGCTTACATTTCTTCCAATATAACGCTGTACCACTCCGGTAACCACATCGCGTTCTTTCTGGAAATACTCATCATAAAGAACTTTTCGTTCTTCCTCACGAATCTTCTGCAGAATTACGTTTTTAGCATTCTGGGTAGCAATTCTTCCAAACTGTTTGGACTGGATCGGAACCTGAACCATATCTCCTACTTCATATTTGGAATCCATCATTTTCGCATTGGTCAGACTGATCTCAAGAACTGAATCCTCCACATTCTCAACAACTGTTTTTTCTGCATATACACTAAAATCACAGGTTTCCGGGTTGATACTTACCTTTACGTTGTCTGCCTTTCCGAAATGATTCTTGCAGGCCTGGATCAGAGACTGTTCAATAGCCTCCAGCAGCACCTCTTTACTGATACTTTTTTCCCTTTCCAGAATATTTAATGCTTCCATTAATTCTGTGTTCATTTTTTTCCTTATCCTCCTTAAAAATCAAAAGCAAGTCGTATCAATGCGATCTCGTCTCTCTGAAATACTCGGGTTTCCTGATCATCCAGGGTAATCGTCACATGTGTTTCATCATATGCGCTGAGAATACCGAAGAATTCTTTTTGTTTATCAATCGGACGGTAAGTGCGGATCTCCACTTCCTTACCTATGCTGCGTTTAAAATCTTTTTCTTTCTTCAGCGGTCTTCCCAGCCCCGGTGAGCTCACTTCCATAACATATGCATCATCAATAAAATCTTCTTCATCCAGCTTGTCACTGAACAGGCGGCTGACTGCCTCACAGTCGTCAATGGTTATTCCGCCTTCCTTGTCGATGTACAGCCGCAGATACCAGGTTCCCGCTTCTTTCACATATTCCACATCCACCAGTTCAAATCCAAAACTGCTGACGATGGGTTCCGCTATCGCTTCTGCTTTTTGTTCATACTGATCTCTTATACTCATGCTCTCACCACCTTCGTATCAGGAAAAACGTTACTGTTCACTCCGTGACCAGCAACAAAAACTCCTTATGACATAAAGAAGAGTGGACGTCTCGCCCACTCTTAACTAGCAATTACCTATTAACACAGTTATCATAGCACTGTTTTTCATAAAATGCAAGGGGGAAATGCAACTGTTTTTCATTATACCCTTACTTTTGTTCCTTTAGTATCCCGTTTTCCAAGTTTCACCTTATTAAGCACCATCTGTTTTCCTTTGTATTCCACACTGCACTCTATTCGGCTCTCCACAAGATATGCATGTTCCAGATAATCCTGATCTCCCAGCTTCATACCACGGACTCCCACCGCCGCTTTTTTCATCTCGGACACTTCACTCTTCATAAACCGGAGAAAATATCCATCTTTACTCTGCAGTACTACATAATCCATAGCGTCACTTAAACCTACCAGCACCAGTTCATCATCTTTGGCAAGTTTTGTAGAGGCAATGGTCCGTTTGATCACATCAAATTCTGAACCGGGGACCTGCTTCACCATGCTGTTTTTAGTAACAAATAAAAGCACGGAATTTTTCACAGTTTCCATACTTGCCACAAAGAGAATCTGCTCCTGGGCACTGGAATAATTACTTACATTATCAATCGGTGTTCCCTTGTCCCTCAGTTTTGCCAGCGGCAGATCCATCACTTTTACCGTGTGCATCTGTCCTTTATCAGTAAAAATACAGATCTTATCCGTGTTCATACAGGTAAATACATACTTATATTCCCCGTGAGCTGTCTCTTTATTTCTTTCATAAATGGATTTGTCCATAGTTTTTGCATATCCGAAGCGATCCATCAGGAAGCATACTTCTGTTTCTTCCATCTTCTTTTCTTCAAATACTGCTTCTTCCACATTTTCAATGACAGTGCGGCGTTTTCTTCCATAAGCTTTCTTTGTTTTGTCCAGATCATCCATGATCACTTGTGCCATGGAATCATAATTATTTAAAATATCTTCATAACGGGCGATATTTTTCATAGTCTCTTCATGTTCCGCAAGCAAAGCCTCAATCTCCAGCCCGATCAGCTTGTACAGACGCATCTCCAGGATTGCAGTCGCCTGCCGCTGGGTAAACTGCAGCTTCTTTGCCGCCCGTTCGCTGGTCTTGGTTTTGAATTTGATGCCCTCCGTGATTCCCATCGTCAGGCAGTCTTTTACCTGCTTCTGATTCTTACTGCCTCTGAGGATTTCAATGATCAGATCGATCACGTCACACGCCTTAATAAGGCCTTCCTGAACTTCCTTTTTCTCCAGCTCTTTATTCAAAAGTGTCTGATACTTACGGGTGCAGACCTCAAACTGAAAATCCACATGGTGCTCTATGATCTGCTTCAGACTCAGAGTTTCCGGCCGCCCGTCAGCCACTGCCAGCATATTGACACCAAAGGTATCTTCCAGACGGGTCTTTTTATACAACATGTTTTTCAGATTTTCCACATCCGCGCCTTTTTTCAGTTCCAAAACGATGCGGATTCCTTCTTTGGAAGACTGATTGGAAATATCCACGATCTCCGGAGCTTTTTTACTTTCCACCAGTGCAGCTACATCATTTAAAAACTTACCGATATTCGCCCCCAACATAGGATACGGAATCTCCGTGATAACCAGATTCACTTTTCCACCTTTCACATCTTCTACTTCCACCTTTCCCCTTACTTTAATTTTTCCGGTTCCGGTTTCATAGATTTTCAAAAGTTCATCTTTATTGGTTACGATACCTCCGGTAGGAAAATCCGGTCCTTTGATGTAACGCATCAGACCTTTTACCGTAATATCGTTATTTTTCATATAGGCTTTTACCGCATCTACAATCTCGCAAAGATTATGCGGCGGAATACTGGTGGCCATACCTACCGCAATACCATCGGCTCCGTTTAAAAGCAGATTTGGCACACGCACCGGCAGCACCACCGGTTCTTTCTCTGTCTCATCAAAATTGGGCATAAAATCCACTACACCCTTGTCCATATCACTTAAGAATACTTCCTGGGTAATTTTCTGCAGACGGGCTTCCGTATATCGCATGGCAGCAGCCCCGTCTCCCTCAATTGAGCCGAAATTCCCATGTCCGTCTACCAGTGTCTGCCCTTTTTTAAAATCCTGTGCCATCACTACCAGAGCCTCATAAATCGAACTGTCCCCATGAGGATGATATTTACCCATCGTATCACCCACGATACGGGCACATTTCCTGTATGGTCGGTCATAACGGATTCCCAGTTCATACATATCGTACAAGGTTCTTCTCTGT
Source organism: Lachnospiraceae bacterium (assembly GCA_004556655.1). Classification (GTDB taxonomy): domain Bacteria; phylum Bacillota; class Clostridia; order Lachnospirales; family Lachnospiraceae; genus Oliverpabstia. The sequence continues at coordinate 38,943 of SFGF01000026.1, forward strand.
ACCGGTTTCAGACCATCCCGCACATCCGGCAGCGCACGGGAAATGATAACACTCATAGCATAATCAATATATGATTTCTGCATAATCTCCGAATATTCAGTTCTGATAATCTGTCCGTCCATTCTATTCCTCCACTAAATATCCAGCTGCGCATCCTGTGCATGCTGATAAATAAATGCTTTCCGGGGCGGTACTTCTGTTCCCATCAAAACTTCCGTCACATCGGAAGCCATCCGGGCATCCTCGATCTCCACCCGTTTTAAAATTCTTGTCTTCGGATCCAAAGTTGTCTCCCACAGCTGTTGGGCATCCATCTCACCCAGACCTTTGTATCTCTGCAGAGTAAAACTGGAACCTTTATGAGCTTTTCTATATTTTTCCAGCGCCTTATCATCATAAAGATATTCTTCTTTTCCCTTTGCCGGAATCACTTTGTAAAGCGGCGGCATGGCAAGATACACGTGTCCTTCATAGATCAGTTCCGGCATAAAACGATAAAATAATGTCAGAAGAAGTGTGGAAATATGGGCACCGTCCACATCGGCATCAGCCATGATAATGATTTTGTCATATCGCAGTTTTGTGATATCAAAATCATTGCCGTACCCTTCTGAAAAACCACATCCAAAAGCATTGATCATGGTTTTGATCTCAGCATTTGCCAGAACCTTATCGATCGTAGCTTTTTCCACATTCAGGATTTTTCCCCGAATCGGCAAAATGGCCTGATAATTTCTGTCCCGGGCAGTTTTTGCGGAACCGCCCGCAGAATCTCCCTCAACGATAAAGATTTCACAGAGACTGGGATCTTTCTTTACGCAATTGGCCAATTTTCCGTTCGAATCAAAAGAATATTTCTGTTTTGTCAGAAGATTCGTCTTCGCTTTTTCTTCTGTTTTCCGTATCTTAGCAGAACGTTCTGCACAGGAAAGTACCGTCTTTAACACTTCCAGATTCCGGTCAAAATAAAGAACCACTTCATCCCCGGTAACCTTGGATGTTGCTTTTGCCGCATCCTGGTTGTCCAGCTTTGTCTTGGTCTGCCCTTCAAAACGGGGAGCCGGATGCTTAATAGAAATCACGGCTGTCATGCCGTTTCGGATATCCGCACCGGTAAAGTTGGCATCTTTTTCTTTCAAAATCCCCAATTCTCTGGCGTAATTGTTCATGATCGTAGTGAACATTGTTTTAAATCCCGTCAGATGGGTACCGCCCTCCGCATTGTAAATATTATTGCAGAATCCCAGTACATTTTCATGGAATTCATTCACATACTGAAATACACCCTCTACGGTAATCCCTTCACTCTCCCCGGAAAAATAAATCGGATCGTGAAGTACTTCTTTTTTCTTATTCAAATCCCGGACAAATCCGATGATTCCCTCCGGTTCATGATATTCAACAACCTCTGTTTCCGGCTGTCTCCGATCTTCAAAATGAATGGTAAGCTTCGGATTCAGATAAGCGGTCTCATGAAGACGGCTTTTTACTTCTTCTTCTTTAAACACCGTTTTTTCAAAGATTTCCGGATCCGGCAGAAAATTGATGCAAGTTCCCGTCTCCTTTGTTCTTCCCAGCTTCGGCAGAAGGCCGTTTTCCAACTCAATTGTGGGAATTCCTCTCTCATAGTGATCATGATGCACATAACCTTCCCGGCTGATCTTCACATCCAGATAGGTGGACAGTGCATTTACTACGGAAGAACCCACACCATGAAGCCCACCGCTGGTCTTGTACACTGAATCGTCAAACTTTCCGCCTGCGTGAAGGGTAGTAAATACCAGTCTCTCTGCCGACATTCCTTTTTCATGCATCCCTACCGGGATTCCCCGTCCGTTATCCGAAACCGTACAGGAGCCGTCTGCTTCCAGAATCACCCGGATAGAATCACAAAATCCAGCCAGATGTTCATCTACGGAATTATCCACGATCTCATAGATCAGATGATTGAGTCCCTTCCGGGATACACTTCCGATATACATTCCGGGACGTTTCCGCACCGCTTCCAGTCCTTCCAGCACCGCTATGCTGCTGGCATCATACGTATTGCTTTTCGCCATATTTTTTCCTCACTTTTCTTTCAGGATGTCAACCCATAATGTTCCAGAGCCCGGGCAACACCATAATTCTGATTACTTTCCGTAATATAGTCAGCCGCTTCTTTCACCCGTTCGGAGGCATTTTCCATAGCCACACCGATTCCTGCCCAGCGTATTCCTTCATAATCATTGTCACTGTCCCCAATGGCGATCACCTGATCTCTGGCAAATCCCAGTTTTTCACAGAGCCATTCCAGTCCGTTTCTTTTACTCCAGTGTGCGTCCGCTATTTCAATGTTTTTTTCTTCTGTGGAAATCGGATACACTCCCGGCAGTTGGGCAATCCTTCCAATCAATTCCTGCTGGTCTTTCTTTTCCACACACATAATATGAAATTTACTGATCAGATTTTTTTCTTTCAATACAAAATCGTCCAGACTTTCCATGTGGATATTTGTCTTTAAAAGCTGTTTTCTGTATGCCTCCATGCAGCGGCTCTCTTTCATATATTCACAGCCTCTGTAACTGTCATACGCATCCAGGCCATGATAGATTTCAATAAATGTGGGATATTCTTTTGCCAGCTGATAGATTTTGCATCCGGTCTCATAGGGCATTGTACATGAAAAAAGAATTTTTTCAGGATCACCCTGGGTTATGGTTGTACCGTTGGCATTAATATAATAAGACATTACCGGAAAATCCTGCAATACAAAACGACTGTTGCGGTATCCCCGCCCTGTGGTCGGCACCACAAGATGCCCCCGCTCCATCGCTTTCAACAATGCATTCCTGTCTTTTTCCGATATGGTGCAGTCTTTTCTGAGAAGTGTTCCGTCTAAATCAATTGCTATCAGTCTTTTTTCCATTGTTAACCTCACCTATTTTATCAATATTCAAGTATGCCTCTACCGAATAAGGCAATAATTCGATATTGTTTTACTTGTTACCTTTCCTGCCGGATCATAAGATTCTGTTGTGGCTGTCCCATCATTTTCTGTGATCCTTCTTATTTTGTTCCGTTGAACGCCCACAATTCATGCAAATTTTGCATCTTCAGGCACAGGATGTCCGCAATTGGGACAGATTCTTTTCACATTATGTGTCATGGGCAATCTCCTTTAACTTCCAAATTTCCAATAATAGACTTGTCTAATGAATTATAGCATAAAAAATAAAAACATAAAGATGAAAATATTTTTTACTTTTTCTTGCAACAAATCGATTCTTTTTATACACTGTTATTATAGAAAGACATAAAAAAAGAAATCTTTGATCACTCAAAGATTTCCAATAAGCAGTTCGTAGGGGAATCGAACCCCTGTTTCCGCCGTGAGAGGGCGGCGTCTTAACCGCTTGACCAACGAACCTTGCTCGATTATAATACTACACTCTTTTGGAAAATGCAAGTGTTTTTTTAAATTTTTTCAATTTTTTTATTTTTCTGTCAAATGCAACTATTTTAAGGAGGTATCATGTATGAAAAAGAAATTTAGAATCCCACTAACTGCTGCTATTTCCCTTGTATTTCTTCTGACCGGATGCGGCTCATCCAAAAGTTCCTACGATACAGCCGCCAGCCAGTCCTACACCGAATCAGCTTCCTATGACAGTGGATGGTCGGAAGAGGCCGCCACGGAAGAAGCCTTTGCGGATATGGAATATGACGATGCAGAATATGCCGATGTGACAGAAGGCAGCGGCGGAGACCCTTCCTCAGCAGCTTCTGCCGGTGCCAATGATCTGAGCAACCGAAAACTTATCAAAAATGTATCTCTCTCGCTGGAGACAGAAGATTTTGATACTATGAAATCCAGCATGGAAGAATCCATATCTTCCTTCGGCGGTTACATAGAATATTCCAGTTTCGATGCTCCCCAGGGGACCTATCGTCTCCGCTACTATTCCATTACTGCAAGAATCCCGGCTGAAAATCTGGATGAGTTCGTAACTGTAGCCGGAAATCTGGGAACCCTCACGAACAAATCAGAAAACGTGCAGGATGTGACTCTTGATTATGTAGACAAAACTGCTTATAAAGAATCCCTTCAGGTAGAATATGACCGTGTGACCGAACTTTTGGAACAGGCCGATGATCTGGATCAGATTCTTGCTCTGGAATCCAAACTCTCCCAGCTTCGCTATGAGATTAACAGCTATGAATCTCAGCTTCGGACTTACGATAACCTGATTTCCTACAGTACTGTAAATATTTATATCTCAGAAGTCGAACATGAAACAGCAGTTTCCAACACGATTGGCAGCCGGATCAGCAGCGGATTCTTTTCCAGTCTTTATGCAGTTCGTGATTTCTTTGTAGATTTGTTTGTATTTCTCATTGCCAACCTGCCGGTTCTGCTGGTATGGGCAGTGATCCTTATCCTCGTTATTCTTCTGTTCCGGCGTATGCTTAAAAAACGTACAGCTAAAAAGGAGGCAAAATTAATCGGTCAGCAGTCACACTTTATGGATCACACACCGCAAAACAACGGGACCAGTACTTCCGAAAGTCAAACAAAGACACCTTCATCTGAATCGGATCATAAAGATACTGAGTCATAAATAGGGTAGAGGGAGAATAGTTATCTCGCCCCTCCCATTGAACCGTACATACGGGTCTCGTATACGGCTCTACAACTTATATTCCAACTTTCACTAA
>SFGF01000027.1 GCA_004556655.1 Lachnospiraceae bacterium
GTAAAACTATTATAATCCACGCAAATTAGAAGACTGTTTCAAATTAGCATGAAAATGCTAGTGTAATGTATCATTGATATTTAGTATATCTGTCACTTCTGTTATTAGGTGACAGAGTATTGTTAACCGTTGCCATACAGACACAGTTTGTTTTAGCTGACTGTTCATGGGTAAGAATTTTGCCATGTGCCTCATCCAGATCAATGATAATCTGGCATCTGTTCCGGACTGTTTTTGTTGTTTCTTTTTTGCGCATAACGGATTTCAATATTTTAAGTTCATCATCCGTTAATGAGATCTTGTATTTTTTAGGTCTTGCCATAAGAATCACCACCGTTTCTTTTTGTATATCACGAAACGCCTTGGTAAACCAGTAATATTGTCTCTAGAAGTGATGCGCAGGGAGAGTGTCGAGCAAATATAGGAGATATTGTCAGTTATATTCCTCAGATAGTGTTTTTAAATGGAGAGACAGTAAAAAATAATGTTGCTTTTTTTGTAGAAGAGAGTGAAATTGATGAAAAACGAATAGAAAATTGTTTGAAACATGCACAGATATGGGATGAAGTTTCCCAAATGCCTAAGGGAATAAATACAGTTATTGGTGAAAATGGCTCTGTTATATCAGGAGGACAGAGGCAAAGAATTGCTTTGGCACGTGCTTTATATAAGGAGTTTGAAATTTTGATTATGGATGAGGCGACGGCAGCGTTAGATATGGAAACAGAGAAAGCTGTGATTGATTCAATTCGTCAGGTAAAAGGAAATAAAACATTATTGATGGTTACTCATCATATGAGCCTTGCTAATGAGTGTGATCTATTATATAAAATTGAGCAGCAAAAAATTATTAGGGTACGTTGATTTTTGTTTTGATCTCATATATTCAGTTGATAAATGAGGTGATGTTATGGGAATAAAATTATTTAATAATAAATCGGATTGTTGTGGTTGTGGGGCATGCGAAGCAATATGTCCAAACCATGCAATCGAGATGGTTTTTGATAAAGAGGGATTTTTATATCCGAAAATTGACGAAAAGAATTGTGTCAATTGTAATCAATGCATGAGGGTGTGCCCGTATAAAGAATATGATACAGTTAAAAAGAAAAATCATTATTATGGTGTCAGAAATAAAGACGATGAAATTCGCCTAAAGAGTTCATCTGGTGGAATGTTTTCTTTACTTGCCAAATTTATTATTGAAAAATCGGGAGTTGTATTTGCAGCAGGATATGATTCTTATATGCGAGTTGTACATAAAAAAATTGATAGATTTGAGGATTTAGATAAGGTAAGACAGACTAAATATGTACAAAGTCATATGAATACTGTTTATCAGCAAATTAAGAAGTTATTAAAAGAAGAAAGATGGGTATTATTTGTTGGAACACCATGTCAAACAGAAGGACTTTACAAATATTTGAATGGAGAGTATGAAAAGTTGCTCATTGTAGATTTAGTGTGCTATGGAGTATCGTCTCCTGGAATTTGGCAAAAATATATGCGTTATTTAAGTCGTCAATATAAAGGACAGATTGTAAATTTTAATTTTCGTGATAAAAGGAATAAAGATAATGGCCATAGTATTTCATGGATAAATAGAAAAGGTGAAATGGTATATTCGTTGTATGATGATTTATACTGTCAGTTGTATTTTCGTAATTTGATTATTAGGCCATCTTGTCATAAATGTCCATTTTGTACAGTACACAGAAACAGTGATTTTACAATTGGAGATTTTTGGGGAATAGAGCATATTAAACCAGAGATGGATGATGGAATGGGAACATCTTTGGTTATTACGCATTCAGAAAAAGCAGAAATGATATGGAAATTCATTCAAAATAAGTGTGTTTATTTTTCATGTGAAGAAAAAGATGTTTTACAGCCAAGATTAATTGAGCCAACAAAACGTTCTGAAAAAAGAAGTTTATTTATGAAAATACAAAGCTACCTTCCGTTTTCATTGATCGCTTTTATATTTAGAAAATCTAAATTTAGAAGGCAAAAAATGGAAAAGAAAATTGGCATTTTAACTTTTCATTGTTCGGATAATTGTGGGGCAATGTTACAGGCATATGGTTTAAAAACATGGTTGTGTAGTCATGGAAAAAATGCAGAGATAGTCAATTATATTCCATTGTCTTTAATATCTCGTCATTGGCTGATTCCAATATATTTATGGCCAGGATGTGGAAAGAAAAATATTCTTCGTATGGCACTAAAAGGTTTTTATGGCAATATAACAAGTGGAAACAAATATTGGAAGCAAAGACATAATATGAAATGTTTTAGAAGAAAATATTTAACAGATAATCATCCAAAATTTTTGGTCCGCCAGATGCGTGCATGTCCGTATGAAACTTATATTGTCGGAAGTGATCAAATCTGGAGTCCAGATATCACAAATGGATTAAAACCGGTTTATTTCGGAGCGTTTGAAAGCAGAAAGAAGCAAAAAGTCATCGCTTATGCAGCAAGTATGGGAAATAATGCACTTGTATCGCATTATGATAACACGTTTAAAAAATTGCTTCAACATGTTGATGTTATTTCGCTTCGAGAAGAAGGAGCACAACCATATATTGAAAAATTTGGAAGAAACGCTAATGTTGTATTGGATCCGGTTTTTTTACTTGGAAAAGAAAAATGGCACGAAATAGAAATATTACCAAAAGAGGAACATTATATATTAGTTTATGCTACAGAGCCTAATGCTGATATGTATCAATTTGCTTTTTTATTGGCAAAGAAAAAAAAGAAACAGGTCTATTTCATGAAACCTTATGATAGATTAAAAATAGACGGAATGAGGGAAATAAATACAATTGGGCCTGCAGAATTTTTAGGATATGTGGATAAAGCCGATTATGTTATTACGAATTCTTTTCATGTAACTGCATTTAGTATTATCTTTCAAAAGTCATTTTTAGTGTTCTTACATAAAACAAAGGGATTGAGATTGTTAAGTGTACTCAAACTGCATGGATTGGAAGATAGAATTTGGAAAAATGGTAAAGAAGGGCAAATTGATGATGTGATTGACTGGGATACTGTGATGAAGAAAAACCAAAGACAAAAAGAAAAAGCGGAAAAATATTTGCGAGACCATGTTTAAATTGCTAAAGAAAAGGATGAGTCAATGAGCAAAGAATCAAGAAAAATTGTAAAGGGAAGAGTTTCTGTTGTTACACCAGTATATAATGGAGAACAGTTTTTAAAAAGATTTCTGGATTCATTATTGTCACAGACATATATGGATATGGAAGTTATTCTTGTTGATGATGGTTCAAGTGACCACACATTGGATATAGCCAAGTCATATACAGATGCTTTTTGTCACAAAGGATATCCTTTTAAAATTATTCAAGCAAAACATAAGAATGCATCTGCAGCAATTAATCAGGGATTGCCGTATGTTACAGGTGAGTATTTGATCTGGCCAGATAGCGATGATGTTTTGAAGCATGAATCTGTAGAGAAACGTGTTCATTTTTTACAAAATCATCTAACATACAACTGTGTCAGATCAATTGCTTATTATTTTGAAGATAAAACAGGTAAGTTGACACGTCCAGATGAACAAAAGGGAAGTTTTATAAAAGAAGAACTGTTTTGGGATGTGCTGGAGTCAAAAACTTTTGTTTGTTGTGGATGTTACATGCTAAAAACGGAGATTTTTTTCAGATTTATCCCCAAAAAAAGATACCTGAGTACGATGTGGGGCAGAACTTCCAAATGCTTTTACCTTATTTATATTTTAATAAATGTTATACAATACCAGAAGAGCTATATGGGGTATCTGTAAGAAGTGGTAGTCATTCTAGAACACCTTTGACAAAAAAACAGGAAACAATAAAATTTCAAAACTATGAAAAATTAGTAGATGAGATTTCTAATATCTGTCATTTGAATATAGAAGAAAGAAAACGTATTTATCTTTGGAAACTAGAGAGAAGATATTGGTTAGCTAAAAAATATGATGATAAAAAGTTAGCACTATCGTGCATATACCACCTGTTTCAAGAAAAGAAAATAGGATTTGTACAATTGGTGAAACGAACAATCTGGCTGTATGTGGATAATAAATGGCTTAAAAACATTCTTTATCGTTGTAATTTGTATCAGCATATTTTAAACGATAAGATTCATTTTTTGATAAAAACAAATAAAACAGGTTAGAAGATATGTTATTTGAAGTAGCATATTTTTTAACTTGTTTATCATTTCTTTTATACACATTTTGATATTGTTCTTGTGTAGTAAGGCAAGTAGTCACTGTATGATAGGTATTGATGTGTTTTTTGCAAGCCTTTTTTGCATAAAGTTGCAAAAAGTTTTTGTAGGTTGTTGCACCTACATTTTGTAGGTAATTGCAAGACCTCGACCGGCAGCTATTCTGCCAGCCCCAAGCCATTGCAGATCATATTCAGTTGTTATAATACGAGGTACGGAAACGGAAGTTCCGAGTTTTCGTCCTCATGTGCATGTTCCCTGAAATAGTGGAACTCCTCATCGGCCACCTGTCCGGACTAACGGAGCCACCCCATTTGTTTTGGTATTAGATTACTTAGCCATAGCGGATGTAATCGATATTATAGACAAAATAGGCGGTGTGGAGCTGACTCTTTCCAAAGATGAAGTAAGAGTTGCCAATAATTATATAAAAGAAATGTGTAACCTGAAAAACCTGAATCCCACAAGCTATTATTTTTTACAGGAAGGAACAAAAACATGTTCCGGTGTTCAGGCAGTTGCATATGCAAGGATCCGTTATGTAGGAAATGCGGATTATGAGCGTACAGAGCGTCAGAGAACTGTGCTGACGAAAATAATGGAAAAAATGAAAAGTATGAGTGTTGCGGAATTGTACACATTTGCAGAAGAGGTTCTTCCTTTGGTGACACATAATATTCCGGAAGATGAGATGTGGAGCCTTTTGGCAAAAGCCCCTTCTCTGTTCCAGTATGATCTTGTGAAAGATAGAATTCCTTATGATAACATGTATAAAGTAATCTATGTGAAAAAACAGGATATGCTCGTGCCGGATTGGGAAGCAACGATTGCAAAACTGAAAGAGACCTTATATTAACATTTAATAGGCCGATCCCTGTTGAAATTCCCTGCTGTATTTTTTATAATGACTATATGGAATTCCTCCGTATAAGAAAATAATAGGAGGAAAAAAATGGCACAACGTAAGAAATTGCAGGAACTGGGAAAGAGGAGCCGATATTATCATAGTCAGATTGATATGGAGCTTCTGCTTACCGGAAGTGACTATGCACAGCTGCCGGATTCGTATGTAATCTTTCTATGTGATTTTGACCCATTTTATAAGAAGAAATACCGGTACACTTTTGAAATGCATTGCAGGGAAGATGGGACGATTTCTCTGGAAGACGGGAATCATACATTATTCTTAAGTACCTGCGGAGAAAATGAATCCGAGATGTCAGAAGGCCTGGTAAAGTTTATGAAATATGTAAAAGCGGGGAACACAGAAAGTGCAGAAGAATATGAAGATGCCTTTGTAAACCGTATCCGGGAAGCAGTCCGAAATGTAAAAGCCAGCCGGGAAATGGAGGAACGCTATATGTTGTTGGAAGAGTTGATCAAAGATGAAAGAGAACAGAGTAGGATTGAAGGTAAAATCGAGGGTATTCAACAGGCTCTGTTAAAGATCTTATCAAAAACAGAAGAAGTGCCGGAAAAAGTCAGAGATATAATCCTGAAAGAAGAGAACCAGGATATACTGGATGGATATCTGGACAAGGCATTATCATCGGAAACATGTGAGCAGTTTCTGGAAATGATCGAAAAATAAGGAATCTTTTGTTTCAAGTCTCAGAAAGAAGTGAAAATCTGATCTTATTGGTACCATAGGATATGGTCCAGTCTTAGAAACGTCATTGCCTAATCTGGCATTTTTAGAAATGAAAAGCGGAGGAATTCTATAACATTCCAAAGATAAATGAATATATAAAAAACCACTCTACTTTCCGTAGGTTGTAAAAACATCTTTCTACACTTATGATATTTGCATAGGAGGTATGAAAGAATGAATCAATATGTTACGGGAGCTGTGATCAAAGAGCTGCGAGAAAAGAATCATTTGACACAGTCGGAACTTGCCGAGAAACTTTGCGTTTCAGACAAAACTATTTCAAAATGGGAAACTGCGAAAGGGTATCCGGACATTTCCTTATTGGAAACCATAGCCAATGTCTTTGGTATATCAATAGCTGAACTTATATCCGGAAATACAGTCAGTAATGTAAATGTGTCAGCAAATATGCTGCGTTCAAAGTTTTATGTATGTCCTGTCTGTGGAAATATCGTCCACACGATGGGGGAAGCAGTAATTCATTGTCATGGAGTGTTGCTTACTCCCTTCCAGGCAGAGGAAACAGATAAAAATCATAAAGTTTTTATTGAAAGAGTTGAAGATGAGTATTATGTACGTATAGAGCATGATATGACAAAAAAGCACTATATTTCTTTTGTTGCAGCACTTTCTTCGGATAGGATTCAGATGGTGAAACTCTATCCGGAGGGCAATCCGGAAGCAAGATTTATGATAAATGGGGTAAAGAAAATATTCTTTTATTGCAATAAGGATGGCTTGTATTTTGAGAAAATTTGATTACTGACGGACAATGAAAAGTAAATCACGGAGAATGCAGATAAGGGCAGGAAAATTAACATCTCCTGCCCTTTATAGCTTTTGGATTTATCGGTTCATTTTGTTCAGCTGAATCTCGCCGCAGGCGATCTTCTCACCGGAATTTCCGGATGGCTGACTGTGAAAATCATCCGGCTTATTGTGGACAACAACTGTGTGGCCCACAACTTCATCAGGATGAAAGCGGTCTGTATAAAAGATCAGCAGTGCCTTGCCATGATTGACAAAGAGAGGCGGCATATCTCCTGCGTGATTGGGATGTTCACAGTTTCCGGGATTGTAGTGGAGTCCTGTTTTCCCAAAGGGGTCACTGTCTGACGGCAGGCAGCGATTTCCGGCATGAATATGAAATCCCAGGATCACATCCTGACAGGGAGCTTCCGATTGGGGCAGTTCTTCTATTTCCGCAACTACCAAAGTACCATCCCAAAGCGGATAGAAATATACGCTTCCTTTGATTTCCGGATAACTTCCGCTGCCATGAATAAAAGCATACGATTCCGGTACCATTTCCATAATTGTACTAAGGGCATCATATAATTTCTGATTCATGATTCGTCACACTCACATTCATTTTCGCATTCGCAGGGAGATCTTGTGACACCTGTGTCGTAACTCGGATTAAAGGCATAGAAGTTTTTGGAATTTAGTTGATCCTGCACAGATTGAAGCGCTTCTCCAAAACGCTGGAAATGAACGATTTCCCTTTGTCTGAGGAAACGGATCGGGTCTGCGATTTCCGGCATATCTTTTACGACACGCAGAATATTATCATATGTGCTTCGGGCTTTTTGCTCTGCAGCCAGACTTTCGAATAGATCCGTGATAGGGTCTCCTTTACTCTGAAATTCGCAGGCATTGAAAGGAATTCCGCCTGCAGCCTGTGGCCAGATACCTACCGTATGGTCGATATAATACGCACTGAATCCGGAATTTTCAATTTCTTCCATCGTAAGATCAGCGGTCAGCTGATGAACAATCGTTGCCACCATTTCCAGGTGGGCCAGTTCTTCTGTGCCTACCAATTATTCATTATTGCACACCCCTCCGCATATCCCCATAAAACAAGGCTTTTTCATAAGTCCTCCTTTGTTATTCCAATAATGTTTTGTTGCAGAACGTGGAATGTTATATATATAGAATTACAAACTCTTCAAATATTCTTCTACATTCCGATACTCAACCCCACTTTCCAGTATCGTATCTTCCCCACGATACAACACGCATCTTTTGCTGATATTACCAAATCGTTTACTTGTTTGGTTCAGTTTTTCTTCATCAACTAAGTACTTGGTCTGAACCGGAACAATCTGATCACTGTGTTTGATTTCATAGCATTCACATGTGTTTTCCTTAGAATCGTAAATTGCCATATCGTACTCGCCAACTGAGAATGTCAGTTTAAAAACTCGTTTATGCTTTTTGGCAGATTTAAATGTTTCCAAAAGAACGATTTCTTCCATCATTCGTCCACGTACTTCTTCTAAGATACGTTCAGAAACAAGAGTCTTTTCCTGTTCACTTAATGATGCAAATAATTCGTCTTTGGCTAAAGAGTGTACAAGTGCTTGTGCTTGACAGTAGCGCATACCTGGTTGTGTGAAGATGATATTTTCCAATGGCTCAGCACTTGGAATTATTGTTTCGTTTGGAACATCAACAATCAAATCAAGAGCTTTCAAATATTCTTTAATTTCTTCTACATGAGCATTAGTGATACCAATAGATTGTTCTTCTTGATTGCGAATCTCGAGCATATCCATAAGACGTTTGGTTACAGCTTCCTTATCTATTCTATCTAAAATATCGCTACGACGTTCCGGATCACGTTCTCTTCTTAGAACATCTGCAGCAGAGCCTAAATCATGAGATTTGAATTTGTTTATTAAGATTCGAATTAAAAAGCGGTGGTTCATATCTTCAATAATTCTGTTAATCGCACCTGTCAATTCGCCTGTTTCATACAGTGATTGTAAATGTCTAAAATATTCTCCGTCCTGACAACAACTTAAGGAGTGCTGAATGTTTTTGCAGATTGCAGTATCAATATATCTTCGTGTGGATTCATCATCTCGGAAAGAAGCATCTTCTGCATTTACATCTTCATCATCGAAATCCAATTCACCGGCACGTAGCGTACCGCCATAACGGATGTATTCATCAATGTCATTGATTCCAAGTAAACGGCTGTGCTCTCTAAATGGAATAAATGTCGTGTGAATGGTAACTGCACGGTCGTATAATTCCTGATGGAGTGCAAACCAGAAGCCAAGAGAATCTGTTCCGGATAAAACGATTTTCATTCCCTGTGCAGCATAGATATCTGAAAATAATGCAGCAGAGTCAATGAAATCTTCCATCAAAGTAACTTCATCAATAAATACATTTTCATAGCCGAGCTCCAGTAGTTTTTCCAAGTCACGATTTATTGCAGCCATAGTATCGCTTCCTTTGGCTTTAATGTAAGCGGTTTTTGATGCTTGTTCCGGTGTCATTTTTAGAACAGCTTGACGAAGCATAGTTGTTTTACCAGTCCTGCGCAAACCAAAAACAAGACATACTCGATCAGTTACATTGCTGTTCAAATACTTCTGAAGCTGTTTAAAACAATCGCGTTCTTTCCAGGTTCGCACACCTTTTGTCATAGCTAAAAGTCGATTACCAATGACAACGGATGTTTCAAATTTTGTCGGCGTTGGTATATCAGCAACCTCAAGTTTTTTTAATTCACGTAATTCATCTTGCAATTGTTTTCTACGTACCACTTCGGCAAAAATTTGTTCTCTTTCACCTTTCTTGATATATTTACTTTTGCTTTTTCCGTTCTCTGTCCATTGTAAATAAGGTTGCTCTTTGCCTTTTATTTTCTTGATGTTGATAGAGCCTTGTGGCAAAATAGCAATTTCATTTTCCAATTCCATAATTCGTTTGTTAATGTCCATTTGCTCACCTCATTTCATATAACCCATTATAACCCATTTTTAAAATCATATCAATGGGTTATTGTGTCGAACTATTAAAATATATATATCTTGAAATTATACAAGCAGTTAACAGGGAAATAGCTCAAAGTGCCCAAGCTTAGCGAATAAATATGAAATAGGAAGGAGGTCAGTAACATGGAAGATGTGGCTGTTTTACAGACAATCGAAAACAACAGAGAAATTCTCTGGGATTCAGACAGTGAATTCTTGTTCGAATACCAAAAAGCCATGCTGCTGGCTCTTAAAGAACTTGGGACTTTAGATGAAATGCAGTATCGATATGCAGAGGCAACATTAAAAGAACAACTCCGTAGATTCTTCAAAAAGAAACTTTCATGCAATACTGTAACTGGAGGTGACGCAAATGATTAAAGTGGCAAGTTATTGTCGTGTATCAACCGACAAAGATGACCAGGCAAATTCTTTTGAATCCCAGCAGAAATATTTTAAGGAATATATTGCTCGCCGGCCAAATTGGGAATTGTATAAGATTTATGCAGACAAAGGTATCACAGGCACTTCGACAAAGAAGCGTGTGAAATTCAATCAGATGATTAATGATGCTCACATGGGAAAGTTCCATATCATTATCACAAAAGAAGTGAGCCGTTTTTCAAGGAATATATTAGATACCATTTCTTATACCAGAGAATTAAAAGCGATCGGTGTCATTGTGATTTTCCTAAATGATGGAATCGCAACATCGGATGGAGATGCCGAACTCAAACTCTCTTTTTTGGGCTCTCTCGCACAGGAAGAAAGCCGTAAAACGTCTGCTCGTGTGAAATGGGGGCAGACTCGCCGGATGGAGCAAGGCGTAGTCTTTGGACGTTCTATGTTGGGATATGATGTGAAAGATGGGAAAATGACTATCAATCCGGAAGGTGCCGAAATTGTAAAATTGATATTCCATAAATATGGAAATGAAAAGAAAGGGACTTCTGTTATCGCAAGAGAACTTCGTGAAGCTGGATATAGAAGTTACACTGGTAACACGAAATGGAGTAACACCCATATCATTAAGATATTGAAAAATGAAAAATATGTGGGGGATTTAATTCAGAAGAAAACCATCACGCCAGATTATCTGACTCATGCGAAAAAATATAATCATGGGGAAGAAGAATTTATCCATATTGAAAACCATCATGAACCGATTATTGACCGTGACCTTTGGAATCTAGTACAGGAGGAATTGGAGAAACGAAACCTTCACGGCAGTTACGGCAAAGGACATTCCAATCGTTATGTCTTTTCAGGAAAGATTAAATGTGGTGAATGCGGAGCCAGTTTTGTATCGAGGCAACGTAAACGCAAGGATGGTTCCACCTACAAACGTTGGGGGTGCTTCACGGCTGCAAATGAAGGGCGTGTACACCGAGATTCGCAGGGAAATGAGGTCGGGTGTGACATTGGAAGGCAGATTAGGGATGAACTTGCCATGGATATGCTGAAACAGTCTTTAAATACTATCCCAATGGATCAGAAGTGGATTATAAATAATGTAGTTTCTATTGCCATGGACGCTATTACCTACTGTGAGATAGACGATTGGGATTCCGAAGAAAAACTACAATATGAAATGGAACAAATTATGGAAAAGAAACAGAATGTACTAGATGCTTTCTTTTCAAAAAATATTACCAAGGAGGATATGCGAATGATGAATGAACGCTATGACAAACAGATAGGTGAATTACAGGAACGATTGGAAACGGTCAAAGCCAAAGAACAGATTCACTATGAAACAGACTCATTAAAAAGTGACGTGCGAAAGCAGGTGACAGATATGGTATCCGGATTAACTGAGAGCGAAATCTTTTATAAGAATGTCTTAGAACAGATGATTGTCTATCCAGACCAGCGTGTGGAGGTGAAATTAAACTTACTTCCACAGAAATGGATTTTCGTTCTCCAAAAACTTTCAGATTTAAAACATTCAAGTGACCACAGGAATCTTCCAGAGACAGATTCCTTAGACCTTAGGGTGTGCAATAACAACCCCTCATTACCTACATCCGTCAGTACAGCCATGCAGACACGGTTGGGAGCTGCGAATCTCTGTGACAGGTAACGCATGGAAGCTCCGATCTCGCCGTCGGGTCCTCCATATTGACTGATGATTAATTTTGCAATATCCGCATTGGGTTCTGTGATATTAACGGGATATTCTAGTCTTTTTTCATAGATCCACATTTACTTTCAGCACCTCCTTTTCCTTTCCATTTCCCATGGCCAGGGCTGCATCATCCAGTCCCAGCGGTCGCTGTGAGTGTTGTCTATCGTATCCATGGTCAATGGTCCATATTGGCGGGAATACTCATTCATAGAATCCCGGCGGACGCAGGCGTTTTTATGGTAATATGCCTGGGCTTCCATATCGTCAGGATGTGTATCAAGATAAAGGAGCATGTCATAGGCAGCAAAGCTGGACTGATTGATCAGATCCATAAGTTTTTGTCGGGAATTATCATCTGTGCGGCAGGAACATTCACAATTACAGCTGCAGTTTAGCAATGACATCCGCCTCCTTTCCCACAAAACGGTTTGCAAAGTTCGGGGAATATAGTTCCCATGGCGAGCCCTTTTTGAAGACTATACGTTTTCCAGTTCATCTGAGAGGGAACATACCCCATACCAAGCGGCAGGTCACCCCAGTGTATCTGACCGGCAGAAGGCATCTGATCTTCTGAAATTATCCGCCGTTCGGTGGAATCCTGGCATCTACGTTGTGGATTCATATCTGAAAGATTTGTTCTTGCATAACTGTTTTTTGTATTGACAGAACAACCATTTCGGCGTCCGGGATTATTTTTGCAGGGCATCCGGTTATTGTCCATTCGGCATCCGTCCATACGACGGTTATCCATTTGGCAGTTTCCCATTTGTAATCCTTCCTTTCAAGAATCATTTCTGTTTATCATATGGGAAAAATACCAGAATGGTTCAAGAAAAGGTTTTTTTATTTCTGGAAAGGTGCTATACTTTAGGATAAAGTGGGAGTTAAGAATAAGAAATGAGGTATTTGCATGCAGAAAAGTGTAAGTCAAAAGCAAAAAAAGGAGCGTAAAAAAGCAGATTATTATGATTATAACCTGCTGGCTGCGGTTATTCTGCTTATTTGCTTTGGATTGATTATGCTCTATAGTACAAGTGCCTATGAGGCACAGCTGAAGTTTAACGGAGATGATATGTATTATTTCCGACGTCAGGCGTTGATCAGTGCTGCATCGATCCTATTTGCGGTTATCATATCCAGATGGGATTATCATCTTTTGATTCCTGTGTCAGGTCTTGCGTATGTGGTATCCTTTATTTTGATGGCGATGGTTTATTTTACTCCTTTTGGGGTATCTGCATATGGTTCCAAGCGTTGGCTGAGACTGGCGGGGATACAGTTCCAGCCTTCTGAGATTGCGAAGATTGCAGTGATTATTTACCTGCCGGTGGTGATTATCAAGATGGGGAGGCAGTTTAAAACATTGAAAGCAGTGATATTGCTTTTGATTCTTGGTGCGATTCAGGGAGGGGCTGCATTTATTCTTACAGATAATCTGAGTACAGGTATTATCATTGGCGGGATTGCTGTGATGATGATTTTTATTGCCCATCCAAAGACAAAACCGTTTGTTCTGACGGCAGCCGGTGTGACAGCAGCAGTCGGAGCGGTTGTGATTTATATGGGACAGACAATGACCACCAGTGATAATTTCCGAATTCGAAGAATTCTTGCCTGGCTTCATCCGGAGGAAAATATGTCATCGGGCGGTTATCAGGTAATGCAGGCTTTATATGCAATCGGAAGCGGAGGATTTTTTGGCAAAGGATTGGGAAACAGCGCACAGAAACTGGGAACGATACCGGAAGCTCAGAATGATATGATATTTTCCATCGTATGTGAAGAGTTGGGAGTATTCGGAGCTCTTCTTCTTTTTCTCATGTTTGGATATCTGCTGTACAGACTGTTTTTCATAGCCCAGAATGCACCTGATCTTTACGGAACGCTGATCGTCAGCGGTATCTTTGTACATATTGCACTGCAGGTTATTTTGAATATCTGTGTTGTGATCAATCTGTTGCCTACTACGGGAATTACATTGCCATTTGTAAGCTATGGAGGCACATCGATTCTGTTTTTGATGACAGAGATGGGAATTGCGCTCAGTGTTTCCCGGCAGATTCGGTTTAAAAATCAGGATGATTTTTCGTAATGGGTTGACAAATGATTTTATAATATATATACTTCGATACAACAGATATTTTATCGACATTCTTTAAAAGGAGACAAAGGGAAGATATGTTAGAGAAGATTAGAAAAATTATTGCAGAGCAGTTGAACTGCGAAGAGGAGACCATCGGAATGGATACCTCTTTTAAGGATGATCTGGGAGCTGATTCTTTGGATTTGTTTGAGTTGGTTATGGCTCTGGAAGAAGAGTACGGTCTCGAGATTCCGGCAGAAGAGCTGACAGATATGGAGACAGTTGGAGACGTGATTGAATATTTGAGAAACAAGGGTGTGGAGGATTAATTCCACACCTTCTTTATGACAGATAACGATAGAAACAGGAGCGAGAAAATGAGTACAGTAAAAACAAGATTTGCACCGAGCCCAACAGGAAGAATGCATGTTGGTAATCTGAGAACCGCGTTATATGCATATCTGATCGCAAAACATGAAGACGGAAAATTCATGCTGCGTATCGAGGATACGGATCAGGAACGTTTTATGGAAGGAGCTTTGGATATTATCTACCGGACTCTGGAAAAAACAGGTCTGGTTCATGATGAGGGTCCGGATAAAGACGGTGGGGTTGGTCCATATGTGCAGAGTGAACGCCAGGCACAGGGACTTTATCTGAAATATGCAAAGCAGTTGATCAATCAGGGAGACGCATACTACTGCTTCTGTGACAAGGAGAGATTGGAGAGCCTGAAGACAGAAGTCGCAGGAAAAGAGATCACGATCTATGATAAGCATTGTCTGCATCTGTCAAAAGAGGAGATTGAAGCGAATCTGGCAGCAGGAAAGCCATATGTCATCCGTATCAATATGCCGACAGAAGGTGTGACCACATTCCATGATGAACTGTACGGAGATATTACCGTTGAGAATAATGAACTGGATGATATGATTCTGATCAAATCCGATGGATATCCTACCTATAATTTTGCCAATGTTATTGACGATCATTTGATGGGTATTACTCATGTGGTAAGAGGAAATGAATATCTTTCTTCCGCACCAAAGTATAATCGTCTTTATGAAGCATTTGGCTGGGAAGTGCCTAAGTATGTACATTGTCCGCTGATCACGAATGAGGATCATCAGAAGCTGTCCAAACGCTGCGGTCATTCTTCCTATGAAGATTTGATCGAACAGGGATTTCTTTCAGAAGCCATTGTCAACTTTGTTGCATTGCTGGGTTGGAGTCCGGCATCCGATGAAGAAATCTTTTCTCTGGAAGAACTGGTAAAAGAGTTTGATTATCACAGAATCAGCAAATCACCGGCTGTATTTGACATGGTAAAACTTCGTTGGATGAACGGAGAATACATGAAAAAGATGGATGATGATACGTTTTATGAGATGGCATTACCATATCTGAAAGAGGTCATCACAAAGGATCTGGATTTCCATAAGATCGCCGCTATGGTGAAAACGAGAATCGAGGTTTTCCCGGATATCAAAGATCATGTGGATTTCTTTGAAAAAGTTCCGGAGTACGATGCATCCATGTATGTACACAAAAAAATGAAAACAACCCAGGAGACTTCCCTTCAGGTACTGAAAGAAGTTACCCCGCTTCTTCAGGTTCAGGAAGATTTCAGTAATGATGCATTGTTTGCGATGCTTTCAGCATATGCAAAAGAAAATGGATATAAAGTAGGTTATGTTATGTGGCCGATTCGGACCGCGCTCTCAGGAAAACAGATGACCCCTGCAGGAGCTACAGAGATTCTGGAAGTGCTTGGTAAGGAAGAAAGTCTTGTAAGAATCCAGGCAGCGATCGAAAAACTGAGCTGATAAAAGTCATGTAAACAGGAAAAGTCAGCCCTGGGCTGAGGATTGAGAAGTAGATGAATTTTAATAAAGAACAACAACAGGCAGTGTCTCATAAAGATGGGGCACTGCTGGTTCTTGCCGGACCGGGTTCCGGGAAGACTTCGGTAATTACCTACCGAACGCAAAAACTGATCACGGAATACCAGGTGGCTCCCTCATCCATTTTGGTGGTTACTTTTACAAAAGCGGCTGCCAGACAGATGAGGGAGCGCTTTTTGTGCCTTACAGGGGAAAGCTCTACACAGGTAACCTTTGGTACCTTTCACGGAGTGTTTTATGGAATCCTCCGTCAGGCTTACGGGATTACATCTGCCAATATCGCCAGTGAAGATGACAGATACAAGATTCTGAGAGAAGTGATCCAGAATACCTCTATGGATGTGGACGATGAAAATGATCTGCTGGAATCTTTGAATCGGGAAATCAGTACTGTGAAAAATGAGCGTATTCCGCTGACACATTATTATTCTGCCAGCTGTCCGGATGAAGAGTTCAGAAGAATCTATGAATCATATGAAAAAAAACTTCATGGTCAGAGACTTCTGGACTTTGATGATCTGATGGTATATTGTTACCGGCTGTTCCAGAAGCATCCGGATATTCTGGCTGCATGGCAGAAAAAGTTCCGGTATATTTTGATCGATGAGTTTCAGGATGTGAATCAGCTGCAGTATGATATTATGAAACTTCTGGCATTGCCGGAAAATAATCTGTTTCTTGTGGGGGATGATGATCAGTCGATTTATCGTTTCCGGGGAGCGAAGCCTGAGATCATGCTCCATGTACCGAAAGATTATCCGGGGATGAAACAGATCATATTGAAACAAAATTACCGCTGCAGTGGAGAAATCGTGGAAAAATCTCAGAATCTGATCCGATGGAATGATACCCGTTTTGAAAAACAGCTTCGGACAGAAAATCTGCCAGGTAAGAAGATTGAGATTCGTTCCTTTGAAAATGAGAGCGATGAGACAACCTGGCTTGCCAGACAGATTCAGAAAGACGTCAGGGAGGGATGTCCTTATCGGGAGATCGCTGTTTTATTTCGCACTAATGTGGGGAGCAGGATGACAGTGGAACGGATGATGGAATATAATTTTCCATTTACTATGCGTGATGTATTGCCGAATCTGTATGAACACTGGCTTGCTAAAAATATGGTTTCCTATATGCGGCTGGCGATGGGAGGAAGACAGAGAAAAGATTTTCTTGCGATTATGAACAGACCAAACCGCTATCTGTCCCGGGAGGCATTTTATGAAAAGGAAATGCCGTTTGAGATTCTTTATCAGTATTATGAGGGAAAAGAATGGATGTGTGACCGGATCGAAAAGTTTGAGCATGATCTGAAAATGATGAAGGATATGACGCCGTATGCCGCTATCAATTATATCCGTTTTGGAATCGGATATGACGAGTATCTGAAAGAATACGCCCAATATCGGCGAATAAAAGTGGAAGAACTTTATGATATCCTTCGGGAGATTCAGGAAAGTTCCAAAGGCTATAAAACCTATCAGGAATGGTTTGATTATATGGAAGAGTATAAGGAAAAGCTGAAAGAGCAGGCAGATCAGATCCGGCAGGAACGGGAGGCTGTAACCATTTCCACTCTTCACAGTGTAAAGGGGCTGGAATTTGACCGGGTCTACATTCTGGACGTAAATGAAGGAAGCATTCCTTATCATAAAGCAGTTCTGGATGCGGAGATGGAGGAAGAAAGAAGAATGTTTTATGTGGGCATGACGAGAGCCAGAAAAGAGCTTCATCTGTATTCTGTGGAAGAACGTTTCGGAAAAAAAATGGAACCATCCCGTTTCCTGGATGAAATTGAGGAAGCACCGGAAAGAAGGAAAGGAAGCCCTGAAAATGGAAGAAAATAAAATTGTGATCGGATGGGTGCGATTATCGGAAGAAGAAAAACAGAACAATGGAGCGAACTATGCCAGTGTAACCGGACACGTACTTTTGGAACGATTGATGGAACAGGAATATGGAATTGTGCTTTCTGATGAAGAAGACCCGGTCAAAGTAGAAGTGGGAGGCAAACCCTATCTTAACCGGCACAGGGAACTACAGTTTAATATCAGCCATTCCGGCGTATATGTGATCTGTGCGGTCGGAAAAACTCCTTTGGGAATTGATATTCAATATCAAAAAAAAGGAGATCACCGACGGACAGGAAAACGGATCATGACACCGGAAGAATGGAAGCAATATGAGGCATCCGGTTTTCTTGAGGATGTCTTTTTTCAGTGCTGGACAAAAAAAGAAAGTTATCTCAAATATACGGGGGAGGGAATCCGCCGGGATATGCGAATGCTTACCTATAATAATTGCAGATTTTATGAACTGCAGCAGTGGCCGGAGTATTCTGCTGCGCTGTGTGTTCCTGAGACCTGGAACGGGAAAATAGAAATTTGTCCCTGTTCGTTCTAAATACCGGTTGTCCTCATATATTAGAGGTAAGAGGTGATGCAAATGGAACGGGAGGATGTGATCCGCCTGTTCCCGGGAACAATCCGGGAAATTCTACAACAGGCGGCCTGGGATGCAGACGCTTTGCAGGAGATTCGGCTGCGGACAGGAAAACCATTGATTTTGTGGCAGGATGGAGAAGAATATTTTGTGTCATCCCAGGGAATCCTTACCCGTCATCGCGAGATGGCCTATCTGGTAAAACAGGAAGAAATCCGAACAACGATGGAATATCTGGGTCAGTATTCTTTGTATGCCTATGAAGAGGAGCTGCGTCAGGGATTCCTTACGATACAGGGAGGGCATCGGGTTGGGGTGACCGGAAAAACAATTATAGAGGAACATCAGGTGAAGGGAGTGCGCCAGATTTCCTGTATTAATATCCGATTTTCACATGAGGTAAAAGGATGTGCGGATGCAGTACTTCCTTATGTACTGCAGGATAAAGAGGTCTGTCATACACTGATCATCTCTCCGCCCCGTTGTGGAAAGACTACACTTTTGCGGGATTTGATCCGCCAGATTTCCGATGGAACGGATCAATTTCCGGGGTGTACAGTAGGGGTGGTGGATGAGAGATCAGAGATTGGCGGCAGCTATCAGGGAATTCCTCAAAATGATGTGGGAATCCGTACAGATCTTCTGGACTGTTGTCCAAAATCAGAAGGAATGATGATGCTGCTTCGGTCTATGTCACCGTCTGTAATTGCTGTAGACGAGATTGGAAATTATGAAGACATTGATGCCATAGAAATGACACTCAACAGTGGATGTAAATTGCTTGCAACCGTACATGGAAGTTCCATAGAGGAAATACAGAAAAAACCTCTTTTGGAACGTTTGATAAAAGAACACGTTTTCCAGCGTTATATTGTTCTGCAAAACAAAAAACAGCAGATTGCCGGAAAAATCTCACAGATTTATGACGGAAGAGGAACCTGTCTGTATCAAAGAGAGCGAGGATATGCAGAATGATCAAGCTGGTTGGCGCTGTTCTTTTATTATTTTCCTGTTCCGGTCTCGGATTTTTAAAAAGCCGGCAGTATCAGGGCAGAGTTATGCAGCTGGAGGAACTGATCCACATCACAGGATTTTTGAAAGGAGAAATATCTTTTGCGGTAAGTACACTTCCGGAGGCCATGGAAAGAATCAGTGAGAAGACAGAAGCCCCTTTTGCAGAGTTTTTATATGTGCTGGCGGAAAGAATGAGAATGTATTCCGGTGAGAATTTTTCACACATTCTGGATGAGCTGATAAAAGAAAAGCTAAAGGCCTCTTTTTTGGAAAAAGAAGATCTGGATGAGTTTTACCAGGCTGTATGTAATCTGGGATATTTGGATAAGGAAATGCAGATTCATATTTTGGAGCAGTACAGGAAAGAGCAGGAAGAAAAGATCAGAAGACTGAGAATGCAGCTGCCGGAGAAAATGAAATTATGCCGCAGTCTTGGAATTATGGCTGGAATTTTTCTTATTATTTTATTGTTCTGAAAATTTCGGGAATGTCAGGCACAGAGAAAACCGTGAATATAAAGGAGGGGAGGCGGTTTTGGAGGTTGGACTTATATTCAAAATCGGTGCGGTGGGGATTTTGGTATCGGTACTGAGCCAGGTTTTGAAACACAGCGGAAGGGACGAACAGGCATTTTTGACCAGTCTGGCTGGTCTTGTGTTGGTTTTATTCTGGGTATTGCCTTATATCTATGAACTGTTTGAAACTATAAAAAAATTATTTTCATTATAAGGAGTCCATATGGAAATCATCCGTATATCAGTGGTGGGAATTGCAGGAGTTTTTCTGGCAATTCTGCTAAAACAGGTACGGCCGGAGTATTCTTTGTATATTACGATGGCTGCCGGTATTGCAATTTTATTCTACTCAGCAGGAAAATTGTCGTACCTTCTATCTTCTTTGAGAAAAATACAGCAGTATGTTCCTGTGGATGCAGCGTATATGACAATACTCCTGAAAATGATAG
Organism: Lachnospiraceae bacterium; assembly: GCA_004556655.1. Classification (GTDB taxonomy): domain Bacteria; phylum Bacillota; class Clostridia; order Lachnospirales; family Lachnospiraceae; genus Oliverpabstia. Next base: position 20,196 of record SFGF01000027.1, read on the forward strand.
GGATTACATACATCGGTCAGTTTTGTGCCGGAATCTGTAAGGATGCCGGATATTCCGCTGTTGCGGGACAAATCGAGATCTTTGGAAGATTGGCTGTGCTGGCAGTAAGTATGCCTGTCCTTACAGCGCTTTTGGAGACGATACATGAATTTCTTGCTTAATAGAAAGAAAGTATGTAAAAAGAATATCCATGTAAGAAGAATCGGCATCCTGGCAGGATTTATTTTTCTGATTTGTAGTCAGAACGAAGTGTGTTTCGCTTCTCAAAATGACGATTCACAGGTGATGGATTCGAAAACAACCGATTCCGACAGTGAGGAAGAACAGATTGAACAGGATATATTGGAGGATCTGGATCTGGAAGATGTGGATCAGACGGTGGAGGAGATTATAGGGGGGCAGATTTCTCTTGCGGATATGGTAAAGAAACTGATAAAAGGCGGACAGGTATTTGATTGGGATACCTGGTCGGATGCTGCAGCAGAGGCTGTTCGGGAAACATTGGGAATCCGGAAAAAAACATGGGCACATATTTTACTTCTTGTGTTGCTTTCCGCAATTCTTACCAATATAGCTGCGGTATTTGAAAATCAGCAGGTAGGCGAAACGTCGTTCTATGTTATTTATCTGCTTCTGTTTGTAATCCTGTTGAAGAGTTTTGAAGAGTTCAGTGATCAGATCAGCCGGACGCTTTTAGGAATCACAGAGTTTATGAGGGCACTTCTCCCTTCCTATTATCTGGTCCTTTCTGCATCCGTAGGCGTATCGACCGCCGGGATTTTTTATCAGGCAATCATTATCCTCATTTATCTTGCGGAAAATGTGCTCCTTAAATTCCTTCTTCCCGGAATCCGTGTTTACCTTTTGGTGGCGCTGATCAATGAACTGACAGGAGAACAGTTCCTTTCTAAAATGACGGAACTTCTTAAAGACGGTATCCTGTGGGCTATGAAGACGATCATAGGTGTTGTAGTGGGGATCCAGTTGATACAAAGATTAGTATCACCGGCTGTGGATGCTCTCCGTCAGACGGTAATCGGAAAGACCGCGGGAGCTATACCGGGGATTGGAAATATTTTCAGCGGTATTACGGAGATGGTACTGGGCTCTGCCATACTGATCAAAAACTGTCTCGGAGCGGCAGCAGTGGTCGTTTTATTATTGACTGCTGTACCACCAATCATAAAACTGGGGATTTCCACTCTGTTTTATCAGTTTGCTGCTGCATGCGTACAGCCGGTGGCAGATAAACGAATGGTAGGATGTCTCCATGCAATGGGAGAGAGTATAGGGATGCTTTTAAAGCTGCTTCTGGCAGTAGAACTTTTATTTTTGTTGACGATTGCCATATTGGCCGGTTCGCTGGGATAGGAGGCAAAGATGGAGTGGATCAGTCAGTGGATTCAGAACCTGGCATTTTTCTTTGTGTTTTTATCCGCAATTATGAATTTCCTTCCGAAAGGAGAGGAAAAGAAATACATCCGTTTTTTCATGGGGATGCTTTTGATTCTTGTGCTTATAAAACCTCTGCTTCAATTGGGCAATCTGGAAGAGGTTATCAATCAGAAGGTATTGTCCGGCTCCATCGAAGAGTCTTTTGAAGAAATGATGAGGGAGACCGGGCAGCAGGAGATCACAGGAACGGATTATGTAAAAAATGCCTGTGAGCGCGAAATGAAAGAACAGATAGAGCAGCTGATGCAGGAATATGGTTATGAAGTAAAATCGTGTAAGATCACTTTCTTTGATGGTGATGTTCTGGAGCTTCAGGATATCAGCATGAGAGTGAAAGAGAAGGAGACTCCGGACGGTTCAGATGAAAACAGGACGTCCGACCAGGAGAAGTTTTTAAAAAATAAGCTTGAGGAAGTCTATAAAATCCCTGAGGGGAATATAAATATAAGTATACAGGGGTAACGTATGAAAGACAGAATCATTGCCATATGCAGGAAGATGAAACGGGAACAGTGGATTGTCTGCGGACTGGCAGGGCTGTTGCTCTTGGTGATAGCCACTCCGGTGAAAAAGACAGATTCCAGTGAAAATTCCGATGAAAAGGCGGACCGTCTGGATATAGCCGGTGTAGAACAGCAGGTAACGGATATTCGCCGTGAATATGAGCAGCAGCTTACGGAAGCCCTTTCTCAGGTAGAAGGTGTGGGGGAGGTGAAGGTTACCGTTACGATGGAGTCTACAGGAAAAAAGATTGTGGAAAAAGACAATCCTCAGGATGAACAGACATCAAGTCAGAAAGACAGTGAAGGATCTGAGAGCAATACCCAATCTTCCAGTACTCAGGAGACTACAGTTTATGCGGAAACCGAAGATGGAAGTCAGACACCCTATATTTCATCAGAGACCTATCCGGAGATTCGGGGAGTGCTGGTGGTGGCTAAGGGTGGCGGCGACCCTGTGATCGTACAGCAGATACAGGAGGCAGTGATGGCTTTATTTCATGTGGATGCCCATAAAATTAAAGTATTGAAAATGAAGTGAGGAGAGAATTGGTGAAAAAAATATTCAAAAAGAATCAGATTATCATTACAGCACTGGCAGTTATGATTGCGGCAGCTGGGTATATCAGCTATTCGGACTCCAAACTGAAGACAACAGATACTTCCTCAAAAACCGGATCTGAGAAGACACAGGAAACAGATTCCACTGTAGATATGGACAGTGTACTGCAGGATATAGAAAGCCTTGATATGGATATTACAGATGAGACGGTGGCTTCCTCCGAAGATAATGATAGTACGGAAACAACCGATACTTCACTGGATACTCCGGGAGAAGCCGTTCTTACCGGTGCCTCTACATATATGGCGCAGGCAAAGATCAACAGAGAACAGATACGGTCTCAGAATAAAGAGACACTGCTGGAGATCATCAACAATTCGCAGCTTTCTGAGGAAGAAAGACAGAGCGCAATTGCCAGCATGGTATCCATGACTGAGATGGTGGAAAAAGAAGCAGCAGCAGAACTCCTTCTGGAAGCAAAAGGATTTCCGGATGTGGTGGTCAATCTGACAGGGGAAACTGCGGATGTAGTAGTACCCAGCACCAGCGTGGATGATGCAAGCAGGGCGCAGATTGAAGATATTGTAAAACGAAAGACCGGAATTGCTGCGGAAAATATAGTGATCTCTCCGATGAGCGGAGAAGATATGCAGGAGGATGCGGAGAAGTAATACACTTTTTAATTTGTATCTTATAAAGATTGTGAGGCTGATGGAATGGTGTTGTTCACACCATTCCATCAGCCGTTCTACTTTATTGGATATACGAATTAAAAATGAATACAGTACCATGAGGGCGGGATTCTGCATATGAACCATGGGTGTGGGCTTTGCATATTTGACATCCCCTGATTATTCTGATACAGTACAACCAATACATAGTTTTTTTGTTCAGTGGATAAAAGGCTGAATAAACAGGGTACATAGGAGGAGTGTATGGAGCGTGAAATTGATCTGAAAGAAATATCAGATGGAAAATTATATGATGCAAACGATATGGTAAAGGTTGGATGTGATGACTGTAAAGGATGCTCTTCCTGTTGCCGGGGAATGGGAGAATCTATTTTGTTGGATCCTATGGATATTTATCGTCTTACCGTCCATCTGGAATGTACTTTTGAGCAGCTTCTGGAGACTTGTATCGAACTTCAAGTGGTGGATGGAATGATTCTGCCAAATATGAAGATGGTGGGAAAAGACGAGAGCTGTGGGTTTTTAAATGAAAATGGACGCTGTAATATTCATGCGATACGACCGGGAATCTGCAGGCTTTTTCCATTGGGGAGATGCTATGAGGAGGGAAGTTTTCGATATTTCCTCCAGACCCATGAATGTAAAAAAGAATTAAAAACAAAAGTAAAAATAAAAAAATGGCTGGATACACCAAATCTGAAGCAATATGAGGAATATATCTGTCAGTGGCATTATTTCCAAAAAGATGTGCAGAAGATCCTGAAAGATCTCAGCCAGGAAATGCTGGTGAAGAAAATCAATATGTATGTGTTGGAACAGTTTTTTCAGAAACCCTATGACGGCAGTAAAGATTTTTATGAACAATTCGATATCCGGCTGAAGCTGGCAAAGCGGTATGTGGGAATAGCCGGATAAAGACAGGAGAAAATATTATGGAATATCAGTGGGTCAGATCAAACAGAAAAACGACAGCCATACAGATCAATGAAAAGGGAGATATCATCGTACGTTCCCCCTATTCTGTTTCCAGACGAAAAGTGGAACAGATGCTGAGAGAAAAGCAGGATTGGATCGAAAAACATCAAAAAGCAATAAAAGAAAGGGAAAATAGCCGTCGTGAGATTACTGAGCAGGAACGCAGGGAAGGAATAGAACGGGCAAAGCAGATTCTTCCGGCACGAATTCAGTATTATGCAAAGATTATGGGTGTGACTTATGGGAGAATAACTCTGAGGGAACAAAAGACCAGATGGGGAAGCTGCAGCAGTAAAGGAAATCTGAATTTTAACTGGAAACTGGCGCTGATGCCGGATGAAATACTGGATTATGTGGTGGTACATGAGCTGGCACATCGGATGGAGATGAATCATTCGGACAAGTTCTGGAAAATAGTAGAGAATGTGCTGCCGGATTACCGGGAACGGAGAAAATGGCTGAAGGAATGCAGATTGTGACGAAATCCCTTGACAGTCCAAAACAACCTATACTAAAATAGCTAAAGTGTTTTGTATTATGTAATTTATGGAGGTCTCTCAAGTGGCTGATTTTACAAATGAAATAAAGAAAAGACGAACATTTGCAATTATTTCCCATCCGGATGCAGGTAAAACGACTCTGACAGAGAAGTTTTTGCTTTACGGCGGTGCAATCAATTTGGCCGGCAGCGTAAAAGGAAAGGCAACGGCCCGTCACGCTGTTTCAGACTGGATGGAGATCGAAAAGGAGAGGGGTATTTCCGTTACTTCTTCCGTACTGCAGTTTAATTATGACGGATATTGTATCAATATTCTGGATACACCGGGACACCAGGACTTTTCGGAGGATACCTACCGTACGTTGATGGCTGCTGATTCGGCAGTGATGGTAATTGATGCTTCAAAAGGTGTGGAGGCACAGACAAGAAAGCTTTTTAAGGTATGTGCGATGCGCCATATCCCGATTTTTACATTTATCAATAAAATGGACCGGGATGCCAATGATACCTTTGAACTGCTTGACGATATCGAAAAGGAGCTGGGTATTCCTACCTGTCCCATCAACTGGCCCATTGGTTCCGGAAAGGCATTCCGTGGTGTTTATGACAGAAATACACAGAAAGTGCTTACATTTTCCGATACGATGAAGGGAACCAAAGAGGGTCATATCGAGGAAGTGGATGTCAATGACGATGCCGGAATGGATGCCATCATGACTGCTGACCAGAAAGAACAGCTTCTGGAGGAAATAGAACTTCTTGATGGTGCCAGTGCAGAATTTGATATTGAGGAAGTAAGCTGCGGCAAGCTCTCACCGGTATTTTTTGGATCAGCATTGACAAACTTTGGTGTGGAGACGTTCCTGCAGCATTTTCTGCAGATGACCACCTCTCCGCTGCCGAGAATGGCAGACTGCGGAGTGATCGATCCTATGACGGAGGATTTTTCAGCATTTGTATTCAAAATACAGGCTAATATGAATAAGGCCCACAGAGACCGTATTGCATTTATGAGAATCTGCTCCGGTAAGTTTGATGCCGGCATGGAGGTGTACCATGTGCAGGGAGATAAAAAAATGCGTCTTTCCCAGCCGCAGCAGATGATGGCGCAGGATCGTCATATTGTGGATGAGGCTTATGCCGGAGATATTATCGGTGTGTTTGACCCGGGTATTTTCTCCATTGGAGATACGGTCTGTGTTCCGGGAAAGAAGTTTGCATATGAGGGAATCCCGACGTTTGCACCGGAACATTTTGCAAGAGTACGCCTCCTTGACAGTATGAAGAGAAAACAGTTTGTAAAAGGTGTCAACCAGATCGCTCAGGAAGGTGCCATCCAGATTTTCCAGGAGTATATGGGGGGTATGGAAGAAATCATTGTCGGTGTCGTTGGTGTTTTGCAGTTTGATGTGCTCAAATACCGTCTGGAAAATGAATATAACGTGGAAATCCGTCTTGAAAATCTGCCATATGAACATATCCGCTGGATTGTGAATAAAGATGAAGTGGATGTGGAAAAACTGTCAGGAACTTCAGATATGAAAAAGGTCAAAGACATGCGTGGAAATCCGCTGCTTTTGTTTGTAAATTCCTGGAGTGTGGGTATGACGCTGAACAGAAATAAAAACCTGATACTGGAAGAGTTCAGTAAAAACTAAGGGAAACCCCTTTTAATTTTCAGATGTTTTTGGTATAATAAAACAAATAGGTTGTTCTTGACTTAGGAGGGTTATACTATGGCAGAAAATAAAAATGAAGCAAGAGATGCGTATACGATATATGACGATCAGACAATTGGAAAGGTACAGATTGCAGATGAGGTGGTAGCGATCATTGCCGGTCTGGCAGCCACAGAAGTGGAAGGAGTTGCATCCATGGCAGGAAATATCACCAATGATCTTGTTGGCAAGCTGGGGATGAAGAATCTTTCCAGAGGTGTAAAAGTAGATGTACTGGATAATGTTGTCTGTGTAGAGTTGAAGCTGAATCTGTCATATGGATACAGCATACCGGAGACCTGTAAAAAAGTTCAGGAAAAGGTGAAAGCCTCTATTGAAAATATGACAGGACTTCAGGTGTCAGATGTAAATATCAGTATTTCCAGCGTAGAACTGGAAGAACAGAATTAATAGAACGTTGCAGAAGGTTAGGGGGGTCTGGCAGATAGACACCCCTTTTTCACTCTGTTAAGAAAAATGCGGAGGATAGCATGAATAGAAGAGAACTGAGAGAAAGTATTTTTCAATTATTGTTTATGACAGAATTTAACCTGTCGGAGGAGATGGCAGAACAGAAAGAACTGTATCTGGATGGTATCGAAAATCTTCAGGAAAACGATCAGGCATATATTCAGGAAAAGTTTGAGAAGATTAGGGATAAGATTCCGGAGATCGACGAGCTTTTGAATAAAGCAAGTAAGGGATGGAAGACAAGCCGGATGGGAAAGGTAGATCTTACGATTTTGCGGCTGGCTTCCTATGAAGTATTATTTGATGAAGATGTGCCGGGAAAAGTGGCGATTAATGAAGCAGTAGAATTGGCGAAGAAGTTCGGCGGTGATGAATCACCAGCATTTATTAATGGAGTATTGGGAAAAGTAGCTGCCGGTGTGCAGTGACTTTTTTCAGTGGGTTGGATATGGGAAGTGTATATTCTGTAGGTCAGGTCAACAATTATATTAAAAATATGTTTGCCCAGGATTTTATGCTTAGCCGGATCTCAGTTCGCGGAGAAGTGAGTAACTGCAAGTATCATACTTCTGGTCATCTGTATTTTTCCCTGAAAGATACTACCGGTGCTATTTCCTGTGTTATGTTTGCGGGACAGAGAAAAGGGCTGGCTTTTTCCATGAAAAACGGAGATAAAGTCATTGTTACCGGAAGCGTCAGCGTATATGAGAGAGATGGAAAGTACCAGCTCTACGCAAAAGAAATATCGCTGGAAGGAGCAGGTCTTTTATATGAAAGATTTTTAGCTCTGAAGAAAGAACTTGAAGAGATGGGGATGTTTTCTCCGGAGTATAAGCAGCCCATTCCCAAATATTGTAAAAGATTAGGTGTGGTTACAGCTCCTACAGGGGCTGCCATTCAGGACATTCGCAACATTTCCTATCGCAGAAATCCTTATATTGAAATTATTCTGTATCCTGCACTGGTACAGGGGGAAGGCGCAAAAGAAAGTATTGTAAAAGGAATTCGTGCACTGGATGAACTGGGTGTGGACGTTATGATCGTTGGAAGAGGCGGAGGATCGATAGAAGATCTGTGGGCATTCAATGAAGAGGAAGTAGCAAGAGCTATTTTCAACTGTTCTACACCGATTATTTCAGCGGTAGGTCATGAAACGGATGTGACGATTGCAGATTATGTGGCAGACCTTCGTGCTCCGACGCCGTCAGCAGCAGCAGAACTGGCAGTTTTTGATTTCCAGGCGCTGATGGAACAGTTTGAGAATTATCGAAAACGTATGGATTTTTCCATGAACAGCCGCCTGATACTGCAAAAACAGAAATTACAGCATTATCAGACAAGAATCGGATATTTGAGTCCGGAGAATCTGATCCGTGACAAAAGAATGTATCTCTTAAAAACCGAAGAAAAACTGCAGGTTTTGATGGAACAGAAGATACAAAGAGAAAGACACAGGCTTGGGATATATATTGAGAGGATGAAAGGACTGTCTCCGCTGCAAAAACTGAATCAGGGATTTTCTTATGTGGAAGGAGAAGAGCTAAGAGCAGTGACAAAAGTGAATCAGGTCAAAGAAGGAGACATTTTAAATATCTATGTAAGTGACGGTAAGATTCGTGCAAAAGTTGAGCAGACAGAGGCAGGAGCAGATTTATGGGAAAAAAGGTAAAGAGCATTGAAGAGACTTTTGAGGCTCTGGATGTGATTATAGAACAGCTGGAGAGCGGGGATGCTTCTCTGGAAGAGGCTTTTTCGAATTATCAGAAAGGCATGGAACTGTTAAAAGAATGCAGCAGTAAAATTGATACCGTTGAAAAAAAGATGCAGCAGCTGAATGAAAATGGTGAGTTAAGTGAATTTTAATAAGGAACTGGAACAGAAGAAAAAAGAAATAGAACGTCTGATTGCCGGGTATCTGCCAAAAGAAGAAGGCTTTGCGAAAGAACTGGCACGGGCGATGAATTACAGCATGGAAGCGGGCGGAAAAAGACTACGTCCGATTTTGATGGCTGAAACATATAGAATGTTGGGCGGAGAATCAAAGGTGATTGAGCCGTTTCTTGCCGCGATGGAGATGATACATACTTCATCGCTTATTCATGATGATCTGCCGGCGATAGACAATGATGAATACCGCAGGGGGAAGAAAACAACACATGCTGTGTATGGGGAAGCAGTCGGTGTGCTGAGCGGAGATGCCCTGCTGAACTATGCCTATGAAACGGCTTGCAGAGCATTTTTTCTGGAACCGGATAATCAGCGGATCGGTCAGGCACTTCTTGTTCTGAGCAGAAAAACCGGTATTTACGGGATGCTGGGAGGCCAGAGCGTGGATGTGACAAATGAGGGAAAACCCATATCAAAAGAAATGCTTGACTATATTTATGAAAATAAAACATCGGCTCTTATTGAGGCTTCTATGATGGTAGGTGGGATCCTTGCCGGAGCTTCCCAGGATGAGGTGGATCGGATAGAAACCATCGGCAATCGGGTGGGGCTGGCATTTCAGATCAGGGACGATATTCTGGATATTACCAGTACCATGGAAGAATTGGGGAAACCGGTTTTCAGCGACGAAAAGAACCATAAAGTTACCTATGTGACGCTTCGTGGACTTGAGCAGGCTACCGGAGATGTGGAGATGATTTCGGAGGAAGCGGTGAGTTTGTTGGAAGAATTCCCGCAGAAAAATGAATTTTTGCAGGAATTGGTTCGCTATCTGGTAAATCGCAAAAAATAAGGTACGTAATTAAAGGATGGGTTATTATGATATTAGACAGGATAAAAAAGCCAAATGATGTAAAGTCGCTGACATTGCCGGAGTGTGATGAACTGGCTGAGGAAATACGGCAGTTTTTGATCCGGTCTCTCAGCGAAACAGGAGGTCATCTTGCCTCCAATCTTGGTGTGGTGGAGCTTACCATTGCTCTCCACAAAGTACTCCAGTTTCCGGAAGACAAACTGATCTGGGATGTGGGACATCAGGCGTATACACATAAAATCCTTACCGGAAGAAAAGAACAGTTTGCTACCTTGAGAAAAACAGGAGGGCTCAGTGGATTTCCGAAAAGAAATGAAAGTGCGTGTGATGCATTTGATACAGGCCACAGTTCTACGTCCATTTCTGCGGGACTTGGTATGGTACAGGCAAGAGATCTGAAGGGGGAGGACTATACGGTTATATCTGTGATCGGTGACGGTGCTCTTACCGGTGGAATGGCTTATGAGGCATTGAACAATGCAGCTGAACTGAAGAAAAATTTTATTATTGTGCTGAATGATAATGAGATGTCCATAACAAAAAATGTGGGCGGAATGTCTGCGTATCTGGGGAATATCAGAACGGCAGCAGCTTATACGGAACTGAAAATGGAAGTGACGCAGGCATTAAAAAAGATACCAAAAGTCGGCGACGGAATGGTGGATGCCATTCACAAAACAAAGAGCAGTATCAAGCAGTTTGTGATTCCGGGGATGCTGTTTGAAAATATGGGACTTACTTATCTGGGACCTGTGGACGGTCACAACATAGGGCAGATGATCCGGGTATTTCACGATGCAAAGAGAAAACAGGGACCGGTATTGGTACATGTACTTACACAAAAAGGAAAAGGATATGCACCGGCAGTGCGCCATCCGGCAAGATTTCATGGTGCCGGTCCTTTTGAGATTGAGACAGGCCTTCCAAAATCAGGAGGAAAAGCTACCTATACAGATATTTTTTCGACAGTTATGAGAAAGTTCGGTGACAGAGAACCGGATGTGGTTGCGGTGTCTGCTGCTATGGTTCCGGGAACCGGACTGAAGCGCTTTGGCAATATGTTTCCGGACAGACTGTTTGATGTGGGAATCGCTGAAGAACATGCAGTTACTTTTGCGGCAGGTCTGGCACTTGGAGGGCTGCGTCCGGTAGTTGCTGTCTATTCTTCATTTTTACAAAGAGCGATGGATCAGATCCTTCATGATGTCTGTATGCAGAATCTGCCTGTAGTATTTGCGGTGGATCGGGCCGGTCTGGTGGGCAGCGATGGGGAAACACATCATGGATGCTTTGATCTTACTTATCTTTCTATGATGCCGAATATGACTGTGATGGCGCCGAAAAACAAATGGGAGCTTTCTGATATGCTCAAATTTGCCATCCGGCAAAGTGGTCCGGTAGCTATCCGTTATCCGAGAGGCGAAGCGTATGATGGACTGGAAGATCACAGGGCTCCGGTGGAGATGGGAAAAGCTGAAGTTTTGTATCAGGGAGAAGAGATTGCGCTGCTGGCTGTAGGGAATATGGTAAAAACAGCGGAACAGGTCTATGGTAAATTGAAAGAAGAAGGAAAAAATCCGACACTGGTGAATATGCGTTTTGTAAAACCGCTGGATACAGACCTTCTTGAAAGACTGGGTAAAAATCACAAATGGATCATTACGCTGGAGGAAAATATCAAAAACGGCGGATTTGGCGAAAAAGTGATGACATATTATGCAGAGAAAGATGAATTTAAAAATGTTGAGGTAAGGATCGTCGCCATTGAGGACAGATTTGTCTCTCATGGCAGTGTGGGAGATCTGATGCGGCAGCAGCGGATGGATGCAGAATCTGTTGTGGAAAGAATTCATGAGTGGAGAAAAGAATCCGATTCGGATGCAGACAGGAGACAGGCATGAAAGAAAGATTAGATGTACTGGTAGTAAGCCGTGGACTGGCGACATCAAGAGAAAAGGCAAAAGCCATTATTATGGCGGGAAATGTACTGGTAGACGGACAGCGGGAGGATAAGGCGGGTACCATGTTTCCTGATACGGTAGAGATTACAGTAAAAGGTCACATTCTTCCATATGTAAGTAGGGGAGGACTGAAGCTGGAAAAGGCTATGACCCATTTTGGGGTCACACTGAAAGATAAAGTCTGTATGGATGTGGGTGCATCTACGGGTGGATTCACTGATTGTATGCTGCAGAATGGAGCAGTCAAAGTTTATTCAATCGATGTGGGACACGGACAGCTGGACTGGAAACTGAGAAATGATGAGCGGGTCATCTGCATGGAGAGAACGAATATCCGTTATGTAGTACCGGAAGACATTCAGGAATTGTCACAGTTTACATCGATTGATGTGTCATTTATATCACTTACAAAGGTATTGCTTCCGGTGAGAAATCTGCTGACAGATGACGGAGAAATCGTATGTCTGATTAAGCCGCAGTTTGAAGCGGGAAGAGAAAAAGTTGGAAAAAAAGGTGTTGTGCGGGATCCGGCGGTACATAAGGAGGTTATTGAAAAGGTAATTGCTTATGCAATCAGTATTTCCTTTGAAGTCAAACATCTGGAATTTTCACCGATCAAAGGCCCGGAAGGAAATATTGAGTATCTTTTGCATATCAAAAAGCTTCCGGAGGGAGAATACAATGATCAGATTCCGGTAGATGTGGATCAGGTGGTAGCTGCAGCACATAAAGAATTATCATAACTGTTCAGTACCTTCACAGTTACTGATTAGGATAAAGGGGAACGATGGATAGATTTGTAATAATTACGAACAGTGTAAAAGATAAAAATCAGACAGTGACGAATCGGATCGCGGATTATCTGGCCAGTCATAAAAAGAAATGCGTGATCCTGGAAGCAGAAGAGAAGAAGGATGAACAGCCATATTATCATACGGATGCTGCCCGGATACCGGATGATACCCAGTGTGTGATTGTACTGGGAGGTGACGGTACTCTTCTTCAGGCGGCAAGAGATGTGGTTGACAAAGAGATTCCACTGTTCGGTATCAAGCTGGGAACTTTGGGGTATCTGGCGGAGATCGATCAGCATTCGATCTATCCGGCACTGGACAGATTGATGAGTGACCGGTTTTCAATCGAAAGAAGGATGATGCTGGCCGGAAGGGTCATGAGAGACGGAAAAGAACTGGCCAGTAACATTGCTCTGAATGACATCGTAATCAGCAGAGAGGGAGTTTTGCGTGTGGTCAGATTTAATAATTATGTCAATGATACCTATCTGAATACCTATAAGGCAGATGGAATTATCGTTTCTACGCCCACCGGTTCTACCGGATATAGTCTTTCAGCAGGAGGACCAATCATATCTCCTGGAGCGTCTCTCATTCTGATGACGCCTCTTGCACCGCATACATTGAATACAAGAAGTATTGTATTTCCGGCTGAGGATATGATCTCCGTGGAGATTGGAGAAGGAAGAGACGGAGGGATCGAACAGGGTGTGGCATCTTTTGACGGGGCAGCGCGTGTCCCAATGATTACCGGTGACAGAATCATTATATCCAAATCGAAAAAGGATACAAGGATTATTAAAATAAATAATATCAGTTTTTTGGAGACTCTTCGGGAGAAAATGAGCAATAATTAGGAGGAAGGGAAATGAAAATTGAACGACATTCTAAGATCATAAGTCTGATCAGTCAGTATGATATTGAGACACAGGAAGAACTGGCGGAAAAACTGAATGAAAGCGGATTTCAGGTTACTCAGGCTACCATATCCAGAGATATCCGTGAATTGAAGCTGACAAAGATTGCAAAGCCGGGCGGCGGTTCCAAATATGCAGTCCTTCAGAATATGAATCAGGAAATGAGTCAGAAGTATATCAGCGTTTTGAAAAATTCCTTCCAGTCTATGGATCTGGCACAGAATATCCTGGTGATTAAGACCGTATCCGGAATGGCAATGGCAGCAGCGGCAGCACTTGATGATATGAATTTTCAGGAAATCGTAGGCTGTATTGCGGGAGACAACACGATAATGTGTGCTGTAAGAAGTGTTGATGAAGCGATTCTTCTGATGGAGAAAATTCGGAAAATGCTGGGAAGCTCAAAAATAGAATAGGAGAAAAAATGTTATCATATTTGCATGTGAAAAATCTTGCTCTGATCGATGAGGCGGAAGTGGAATTTGGACCGGGTCTGAATATTCTTACCGGTGAAACCGGTGCCGGAAAATCTATTTTGATGGGTTCTGTAAATCTTGCGCTTGGGCAGAAAATTTCAAAAGAGATGATACGAAATCCTGAGCAGGCAGCTCTGGTGGAATTGATTTTTCAGGTAGACAATCCCCGTTGCCTGAATTTGCTGAAAGAAAGAGATGCTGTCACAGAAGACGGTCAGGTGATTATTTCCAGAAAATTGACGCAAAATAGAAGTATCAGCAGATTAAATGGAGAAATCTGTACGGCGGCTCAGATTCGTGAAATTTCTTCGCTGCTTCTGGATATTCACGGTCAGCACGAGCATCAGTCCCTATTATACCAGGAACATCAGCTGGAAATTCTGGATGTTTTTGGGAAAGAGGTAATTGCCCGGGCAAAAGAAAAAGTTAGAGGACAATATGGAGAATGGTCCGCACTGAAAAAAGAATTGGAAACCTATCAGATGGATGAAGATTCCAGAAAACGGGAAATGTCATTTCTGGAATTTGAGATACAGGAGATACAGGAAGCTCAGCTTCAACCAGGAGAAGATGACGAGTTGGAACGAAAGTACCGGACGGCATCCAACAGTAAAAAGATTCTGGAGAGTCTGGGTGCAGTGAGCAATTATACGGATAATGATACCGGTGCCGGTGAATTGGTGGGAAGAGCACTGCAGGAGATTGGCAGGATTGAAGATTGCGATGAAGAAATTTCACAGATTTCCAGTATGCTTTCAGATGTGGAGAGCCTTCTCTCTGATATTTACAGAGAAGTAGTGATCTGTATGGATCATCTGACTTTTTCGGATGAAGAGTTTTATCAGATGGATCAGCGTCTTAATGTGCTGAACCATCTCAAATCCAAATATGGTACGTCGGTGGAAGAGATTTTGTCCTATCAGGATGAAAAGCAGAAAGAACTGGATCGACTGAACCATTACGAGGAGTATAAGAAAAAACTGGAGAAAAATCTGGAAAAGAAACAGATGGAACTTGAAGAAGCGTGCCGACAGCTGCATGAACTTCGATGCGATTGTGCAAAAAAACTGGCACAGTCCATCAAGGAAGGTCTTCAGGATCTGAATTTCCTGGATGTGGTATTTGAAATTGGTTTCGAAAAAATGAATCATTTCAGTGCAAATGGGTATGATAAGATAGAGTTTCGTATTTCTACCAATCCGGGTGAGCCGGTACGGCCATTGGCCAAAGTGGTTTCCGGAGGTGAATTGTCCCGTATTATGCTGGCAATCAAAACCATACTGGCAGATAAAGATGAGACAGAGACCCTGATCTTTGATGAGATCGACACAGGTATCAGCGGAAGAACGGCGCAGAAAGTGTCGGAAAAGATGGCTGTGATCGGACAGAGTCATCAGGTAATCTGTATAACACATTTGCCCCAGATTGCCGCTATGGCCGATGTACATTTTGAAATTATTAAAAAAGTGGAAAATGGAGAAACTACTACCAAAATCCATCCGTTGAATGAACAGGCATCTGTGGAGGAAATTGCCCGGATTCTGGGCGGTGCTGAGATAACCGAGCACACCATGATCAGTGCCCGGGAAATGAAAGAATTGGCACAGAAACAAAAAAATACAAGTGTGAAAATATAAATTTATCACATACTAAAAGAGGATATCCGATGAGGGTATTCTCTTTTTTATCGTTTTGAAAAATTTCAGATAGAATAAATAGGATAAAGGATGTGATAAATTTGAATGAAAGGAAGAGAAAATACCGTATTTTTCTATGCTGTTGTCTTGCGGCTGCTTTTGTGGGAATGGGCTTTTTGCTCTATGAAACCGCAAAAGAGGATGTACCGGATGAAATCCATGTTTATGCAGATCAGCAGATAAACTGGGAAGAGGTTTTCCAAAATCCTCTGATCAGTTATGACTCATCGGTAGAGGCATCCCAGAACGGGAGTTATCGTGTGGAATGCAGACTATGTGGAATCATTCCTCTAAAGACTGTCAAAGTATCGTTGGCAGAGGAGCAGGAAGTATATGTGGGCGGATCACCTGTAGGGATTTATATGGAAACAAAAGGAGTTTTAGTGATTGACAGTGGAGAAATCCGTGATGTAGATGGAATCAGTCGTACTCCCGCAGAACATATTATCCAGTCGGGGGATTATATACGCAGCGTGGATGGAGAGGAATTGACGAACAAAAAACAACTGATCCAGATGGTGAATGACAATCATGGAGAACCAATGGAAATGGAAGTCATGCGCAGGAATGAAATGATTACGCTGGCACTTACACCTGTACAGACAGAAGATGGAACATATAAGCTGGGCATCTGGGTCAGGGATAATATCCAGGGGATCGGAACACTTACTTTTACAACTCAGGAGGGAGAATTTGCAGCACTGGGACATGGAATCAGTGACGTGGATACAGGAGAACGACTGGAAATTTCCAAGGGAGAATTATATGAGGCCAAGATTTTGTCTGTGCAGAAAGGAGCAGTTGGAAGCCCGGGAGAGTTGAGAGGAGTCATTGATTATGAAGATTCTAAAGTGTTGGGACAGATCGAGAATAACACCTCCAACGGAATATCAGGCACACTGAAAAAAGAAAAACAGACTATTCTTGAAGGAGAACTTTACCCAATCGGACTAAAACAGGAAATACAGACAGGAAGCGCAAAAATATTGTGTGATGTGGGAGAGGGAGTAAAAGAATACGAGATAGAAATCACAGAGGTGAACTGGAATGCGAAAGACAGCAACAAAAGTTTTGTGATTCATGCAGTAGATGAAAAACTGCTGGAACTGACCGGAGGGATTGTTCAGGGAATGAGCGGCAGCCCGATCATCCAGAACGGAAAGCTGGTGGGGGCGGTGACACATGTATTGGTGAATGACCCGACGAGAGGGTATGGGATATTTATTGAGAATATGCTGGAGGCGGCGGAGTAAATGCGATACCGGAGGCTGGGCCTCCGGCATATTTTCAGCTTATCTTTTTGAAGCTGCACTCACAAAGGACTTAACCTTTGGTTAATGTTTATTTCTTAAAATCCACCGTATAATGTTTATACAGTGGATTTTTGTTTTTGATGAAAACAACAGCCTCGTTGATACCGGAAATGTCCTGCCCTGCCGCGGTGAATCCTTCTTTGAAGGCAGTGTCGGTGATGCGTCGGGGCTGATGATACTGCTGAGATTCAGGAACAAACACGAGAAAGGAAATGATGGATATGGAAGAAAAGAAAAGAATGACAAAGGAGCAGTTGGAAGCCGAGCTCAGGTCTATGCGCATTAAGGGGACGATTAACAGGATCCTGGCCTTCTGTGCCGTTTTGGCGATGATCCTTACATTTGTCATCACGGAAAGTCGCATAGTTGCTCTGGTTTTTCTGATAATCGCGGTGGTGTTCGGGGCACAGGCAAGTCAGGCAACCAAGAGCAGCAGTGAAATCAGAAAGCTCCTTGGGAAGATGATGACAAATGAGCAGATAGAAACCAAGCTCAAGTTCACGCTTATTAAGGCGACAATTCCCAGGATCCTGACCTGGTGTGCCGTTGCGGCGATAATCCTCACATTGGTCATCACGGAAGATCTCATAAAGGCTCTGGGTTTTCTGGTAATCGCGATAGTGGTTGGGAAACTGTCAGGTCGGGCAACTGAGAGAAGCGGTGAAATCAAAGAAATCCTTGGTGAAAATGTCATCACCGATGTGATCAGGGATGTGCTGGGTGATGATGTGGAATACAACCCGGTGGGCGCATTAGCCCCGGGCGGTGTGGTGGTTCCGTTCAGCTATGACCACTCGTCAGGCAGCCATCATATCAAGACCGTCTACACTGGGGTGAACATTGAACTGGGCAGCATTAAACTTTTTTACGAGCATCGATATACTCAAGAAGAGACTGGTGAAACCGTGATCGATGAACTGGTGCGCTTTAGGGGACCGTGGATTATCTGCGATTTCGGCAAGAAGCCTGCCTGCGGTGTATATATTTCCGAGTGGACAAAAAAAGACCGCAAAATTATGAAAAGTAATGTTAATATAGATAACGGGCAGTTCGGCAGCCGCTTCTGTGTAAGAGCAGATGATCCGTATGAGGCTTACAGAATCCTCACGCCGCAGATGATGGAAGCTATTTCCGCCGCGGCGGACAAGAGCGGCAGCACAGTCTATATGTCTTTCCTTCCGGACGGAAAAATGCACTTTGCGATACAGACCGGGCACGACCTCTTTGAACTTGGGAAAGACTATGAGGATGCACAAGGGCTGCGTCAGAGATTTTCAGAAGAGCTGCGTCGGCTTACCGATATCATCGATACGCTGAACGTGTAGGAAAGAAACGCATGACAACGGGAACTGTTGTTATTCTGTTGGTACTGGCTGTGGCAGGTATTGTGCTGATTTTTATCTGCTATTGTACTGAAAGATGATAGTATACTCTGGTTTTATACATACATCGTTTAATGTTAAATTTGATGAGGCAGTCAAACGTATAAAAAATTATTTTATAGATAAAAATGTTGTCCCTGATGACAATCACTCGTGAGCGGCAGTCTGATCATTCAGGATGGAAAATTGGTGGGAGCCGTGCCCCATGTTTTGGTGAATAATCCGATTCGGGATATGGGATTTTTATTGAAAACATGTTAGAAGCAGCAGAATAATCTTATGCAGGTAATGCAATGAATTTCTCATTGTGTTGCCTGTTTTTTATATTGAATATATACACTTCTCCACAATTCAGAAAATGCGGGTATGCAAATCAAATTTTAGGTACTATTATTGAATATAGTCATAAAGATAAGATTTTCTATAACGACAGATTCCAGTTGTAAGAACAAGATTTTATAGGGGTTCATCACACCTCATAGAGTTTTAATAAAATCCTCCAAACGCCTTGAAAATAAAGGATTTATCGCAATGTGTCCGCCTTATTCCCTTATATGATTTCACACAATGTTACCCTTGTTTTGAACAATTATAAGGGCAAAATCAAGGGCAGAAAAAACTGACAATAAGATATAACAAAGTGTGGCAATCGAAGAACTGTGACGTATGTGCGAATAGATTATTTTGGAGGATAACACTATGGAGAAATATATTTATGACGAAAACAACGGTCTTTGGTATGAATTGCAAGGAGAGTATTATATCCCTTGTCTTACCTTGCCAACCGAAAAAGAAAACAAGCCTATCGGCTTATGGGGGCAGCGGCACTTGCGTTATCTGAAAGAGCACCAATTATGATTTTTCTGAGATGGAAAAAAAGAGCGATAGTTCCATGCAGGAATTTGGCTTCTTAGAGCTTGCTATGCGCCAGAATGATTTGGCTTATGAAGTTAAGGAATATTTGAAAAACCACCCAAACGCCGCTGTTATCAGAGAACAGATGGGATTAACCAGATCGGATTGATGAGAGAGGTCTGAAAGATTCTGTGGTATATCGGAAAGCGAATATTGACCGCAGATTATTTTACAAGATTCGGCAAGTAGGAACTCAACTTTATTTAGATAATTTTGTTTCAATTATTGGTGATAGAAAAAGAGAAACGTTGGAGATTTCTGTTGTAGAAGATACGACTTTTTCATGTGCTGGCAAACTGACAAGAGCTGGAGAAAAAACAGCTGTTTTAAACTTTGCAAATGCATATAATCCTGGAGGAGGGGTGAAGGATGGAGCAATGGCATGATGTGGATGTTATAACCTGTGCAGCTCCATATTATGATAAGCAGAAAAAGAAACCAGTCAGTTTGGAAAAATTGGAGCAGGTTTTTAATGACAGAATTCATAATCCACCGGAACTGGTTGCAAATGAGTTCAAGAAATTACTGATAGATGGTGGGATGGTGGATACGCAACTATATTTAAGAATGTTACATTTGCGATAAAAAAGAATGAAGAACGATGCACCAATTTAGATGTGTTTCGCAAAGCATTTTTGGAAGAAAAGAATTAGTATAATTTGAAGATACAATTTTCGAAACGGGGCAGTGGAGAAGCTGCATGCTGTGGCACTTGCCTGGAAGATGAGACTATGTCGAAAAAAGTATGTCGATTTGTTAATGTGATAAAATAACAGAATGATTGTAAAGCAGGCGATGGGGTGACTATGTCATTATGTTGTCTGCTTTTATGTACAAGTGAAATATTTATTTTTAAATTTTTAAACCACGCATTGCGAAAAACGAAGAAATGTGATATGATTAATGAAACATTACATGGAGGTGTTCAGAAATAATGGAATCTGCAGATAAAATACGGGGACTTAGAGAACAAACAGGAATGACCAGGAAAGATTTTTCAATACATATTGGAATTCCTCTGAGAACGATAGAGGATTGGGAGGCAGGGCGCAGGAGACCGCCGGAATATATTCCACGATTGATTGAGTATCAGCTGAAGTATGAAGAATTGATTGGGAAAAAGCAAAAGGAAGATCAGGATGCAGAAAAATAATGAGATTGTAATTTTTGAAACAGAAGATCATCAGGTGAAATTACCTGTAACTATGGAAGGCGAAACGGTATGGTTAAATCGGAATCAGATGTCTGAGTTGTTTGACAGAGATGTAAAAACGATTGGTAAGCATATTAATAATGCACTTAGAGAGGAATTATCTGTTGATAATTCAACTGTCGCAAAATTTGCGATAGTTCAAATTGAGGGAGAACGAGAAGTAGAAAGAAATATCGAATATTATAGCCTCGATGTAATTATTTCCGTTGGTTATCGTGTGAAATCAAAACGTGGTGTAGAATTTCGCCGTTGGGCAAATTCCGTATTAAAACAGTACATATTGAAAGGCTATGCGGTGAATGATAATCGTATCAAACAACTGGGAGAAGTGATACGAATTATGAAAAGGACGGAGAATGAACTGGACAGCAAACAGGTGCTTTCTGTAATTGAAAAGTATAATAATGCACTCGATCTGCTGGATTCCTACGATCATCAGAACATGACTCGCCCGAAAGGGAATGAAGCAACATATATTCTGAAATATGAAGAATGTATGGAGGTGATTCAGAGTATGCGTTTTGGTGATGAATCGGATCTTTTCGGTAAAGAGAAGGATGACTCCTTTAAGGGCAGTATCGGCAATATTTATCAGTCCTTCGATGGCGTGGATATTTATGGATCACTGGAAGAAAAAGCAGCCAATCTTTTATATTTTGTAACGAAGAATCATAGTTTTTTTGATGGAAATAAAAGAATTGCAGCAACAATGTTTTTGTATTTCCTGGATAAGAACAATGCGTTGTTTATAGATGGAAAAAAGAAGATAGAGGATTCAACATTGGTTGCCCTTACGATCATGATCGCTGAATCAAGACCGGAAGAAAAAGAAATGATGATCAGCGTGATAATGAATTGTATGCAATAAAATTGTTGTCCCTAATGTTAATCACTCCTGTCAGGTAGCCCGATCATTCAAGAGGGCAGGCTGATCGGCGCAGTAACCCATGTATTGGTTAATGATCCGACGAGAGGGTATGGGATATTGATAGAGAATATGCTGGGTGCGGCAAGCTAAGTTTTATGACAGGGCAGTAACTTTATTTTTCTGCAATAAACATCCAGTTCCTACGAAGTGATTCGGGCATAAGCTCTTTGAGCTTCTGTGCATCAGAAATCAATTTTCTATTGCCAAAGTGGAAAAAGAAAAATTCTCCAACGCCGTTGTTGTAGCCTAATTCAAATTCAAGTTCTTTCTTGAAATAAGGAAATACAGGCTTGATTCGGGCATCGACAGCCCATACCACATCCATACCATTGGTGTGAATATTATCAATAATCCACTGCTCATTTTCAACAAACCATTTCCAGAATTGATTTGCTGCAGTAGTGTTCATTTCTTTCTTTTTAAATGAAAACATACAAAATCCCCCATGCGTACAATAAATTAAAATGATTATAATGTGAAGTGACGGTGATTTCAAGTGTAATGTTATTCCTAATAACAATCCCTTGTAAGTGGCAGCCCAATTATTTATGCAGTAAAAAAGAAATTTGATATTGGAACACGCATTGCGTAGCATTGAAAAATATGGTATGATTACAAAAAGGAATAATAAAAGTAGTCTTATGTCAAAAAACATAAACAAATGAGAAAGGACAAGGTTGTACATTATGATATTTACAGGATATGAAATTGTGTGGCTGTTTTTCGTCTATGCCTTTTTGGGATGGATTTTGGAAACGGTGACAGCGGCTGCGAAACAGAAGCGCTTTGTAAACCGTGGACTTATCAACGGACCGGTCTGTGTGATCTACGGCATCGCAGCCGTACTTATAACGGTTGCATTACAGGAATTAAAAGGATTCTGGCTGTTTTTGGGAATTTTGATTCTGGCAACGGTGCTGGAATGGACTGCCGGACATCTGATTGAAAAAATGTATCATGAAAAATGGTGGGATTACTCACAGATTCGCTGGAATCTGGATGGCTATATCTGTCTTCCGGTTTCTTTGTGCTGGGGTATTCTTGGAATGATTGTCATGAAATGGGGCAATCCGCTTTTGCTGAAATTGTATGGAATCATTCCTACACTGCCAGGGAAAATTATGGTTTGGATCCTATTGATTCTTCTTGCGGTGGATGTGGCAGCAACTTTAGTCATCCTTTCCGGAAGAAGCCGCAGGATGGAACAATGGGAGGCTGCAGATGCATGGCTGACGGATATCAGCTCCAATCTGGGAAGATGGATATATGGTAAAGTAGATGCACGTATACAAAAAGCATACCCTGAAGCTGAGAAGAAAGAAATATCTGAAAAAGACAAAACGATTTTTGCTTACGGATGTGATTTTTACAAAATAGTCATGTTGTTTTTTGTGGGAGCATTTCTTGGTGATATCACTGAAACTATTTTTTGCCGGATCACAGCCAGAGTATGGATGAGCCGCAGCAGTGTAGTATGGGGACCTTTCAGTATCGTATGGGGCCTGGCGATCGCAGCGGTTACGGCACTTCTTTACAAATACAGAGACAGATCAGACAGATTCCTGTTTTTGATGGGAACATTTCTCGGAGGAGCCTATGAATATCTCTGCAGCGTATTTACAGAGATTGTATTTGGAACTGTATTTTGGGATTACAGCAATATACCTTTTAACCTGGGTGGAAGAATCAATCTTCTCTACTGTTTTTTCTGGGGAATCGCAGCAGTTGTATGGTTTAAAATACTGTATCCGTTTATTTCTTCATGGATTGAAAGAATTCCTGTTAAAATCGGGAAGATGATCACATGGGTACTCATTGTCTTTATGAGCTGTAATATCATTGTGACCTGTATGGCTTTGATTCGATACGATGAGAGAGGGCGAGGGGTAGAGGCATCCCATAGCTGGCAGGAGACTATAGATGAACGATTTAGTGATGAGAGAATGGAAAAAATATATCCCAATGCACTGAAAACAAAGTAGCGAACCATGTAAACTAATTTTTTAACAATATCTAGCAAGAATTCCCCATCCTCTTAGGTGGTTGGGATGAATTGCAATAAAGAGAACATATGTTCTTGAAATCCGGTAAACAATGTGGTATAATAAACTCAGTCGATAGGAAAGGAAGTCTTTTATTATGCGAGAATTAGACCATAATGCTCATTCAGTTTTTCTGCTGTATTATCACCTGATTTTGGTTGTAA
>SFGF01000107.1 GCA_004556655.1 Lachnospiraceae bacterium
TCATGATAAGTATTTAAAGTAAAATCAGTAATAACTTATATGGACAGGAATCGTTTCTTTTATTGTTAACTAAACGACATTGGGACAGACCCCTGTCCTATATGGCTGTCACAATTTCCAAAAGTGCTCCATACAAATCTTTACACAGATCCATGGAATTCAGTTCTGCTGTAAGTACAGAAACCTCTTTTTCTTTCCGTATCACTTCAAACAATTCATCTTTCAGACCAAATTCAATTTCCGCCTGATTCAGGAATTCAAAGCAACGTTCTTCTGTTCTATTCTTACATGCCACATACTGTGCTTCTACAGTAATCTGTACCATTTGTTTCACAGAAACGCTTGGAACAGAAATAATCACTGCCTGTTTCTTGCTGTCATATGAAATCTCTTCTGCTTCCAAAGAATTTCCATCTACAGTAAGGCGCACAGAGTTCACTGCTTCTTTCTGATATCCAGTCAATTCCACTGTATACCGACGTTTCTGTGGAATAAGTACTATATCTCCACTGGAAGCATTGATTGTAAATACATTGTCACTTCCTTCAGTATACGTCATCTCTGTGATTACGCACTTATTTTCTTCGTAGGCACATGTTTCATTATCATCTTCATACAGATCAAATTTTCCGTCTGCTCCTGCAAATACACGAATTCTCAGAGATTCCGGATTCTTTGAAGCTTCCACTCCACTGATTTCATCTGTAAATGGTACAATTCCACCTGCTTTTGCAAGAAACGGAATACTGTCCAATGTACGATACATATCCAATGTACGACCGCCTCTGTACATCATACCTGTAAAAATATCATACCAAAGACCTTCCGGAAGCCATACCTTCACTTTAGCCACATTCAGTTTATCGATACGAGCTGAGGTAATCGGAGCAACCATCAGTTCTGTACCAAACATATACTGATTTTTTCTTTCATATGCACCTTTTTCTTCCGGATAATCATAGTACATCGGAAGAACCATTGGCATATTTTCCTTATAACTTCTGTAATTCATGGTATACAGATAAGGAATCATTGCATGACGAAGACGAAGCGCCTCGCCCATAGCAATTTCTGTTTCCTTTTTAAATCTCCATGGCTCTTTTCCATTGAATTCGCTGCAGGAGCTATGCAGTCTCATAACAGGAGAAAAAATTCCAAACTGTGTCCATCTTGCTGTCATTTCATCATTCTTATATCCCATCATATGACCGCCAATATCATGACTCCACCAGCCATAACCAATATTGGATGCCGTTTTCGTAAAATATGGCTGAAAATCCAGAGATTCCCAGGTAATCACAGTATCTCCTGAAAATCCTATCGGATATCTGTGACTTCCCGGACCTGCATATCTGGAAAATGTCATAGGCCGTTTACCATTTCTTTTACTGTCAAGGTAATGATAATGATTAAAAATCCAAAGAGGATCAAGACCTTCAATCTTACAGTTGCTTCCCTGCTGCCAGTCAATCCACCAGAAGTCCACACCTTCCTCTTCTCTGGGATGATGTAAATATTCAAAATATGCTTCCATAAATTTGGGATCAGCCGGATCACAGACCACCGGATCCTCTTCCTCTATATTCACATCCATGGCTTTTGCCATTTCATCATACATTTCCTCATGAGCCTGAACACCATCTGCCGGATGAACATTTAACGTTGTATGCATCCCTCTGTCATGAAGGCGTTTCAAAAACCGTTTTGGATCTGGGAATAATTCTTTATTCCACGTATATCCGGTCCATCCGCTTCCATATTTGGGATCAATATCTACCAAATGCCAATCCATATCAATGACTGCCACAGTAAAAGGAATATTTTCCTTATCGAATCGTTCCATCAGTTCCATGTAGGATTCTTCGGTATATTTATAATAACGGCTCCACCAGTTTCCCAAAGCAAATCTTGGAAGCATTGGTGTTTTTCCACACAAACGGTAAAAATCATTCAAAGCATCCTTATAATCATGTCCATATCCAAAGAAATACAAATCCTGGATTCCCTTTTTTCTCGGTTCTATCCAACCATCTGGCAATAATATCTGAGATTTACTATCATCAATCACAGAATATCCAAATCTGGAAATCACACCATGTTCAAGCGGAATCTCACCATCAGCTTCATCAAGCGTTCTAGCGGTTCCTCCAAGATCATTAATTTTCTCTCCATAATGCCAGATACTGTGATATGCACTCAGATTTCCTTTCACCTGAATACTTAGTCCATGACTGGAAAACTCTTTTTCATTATAAATAAGATGAATCCGTGAAGTGTGAATCTCAATTCCGTCTTCACCGGATATCACTCTATAGTCTGTTTCAGGGAAATCCCTGAAAAATGCCATTTGTGTCGCCCGATCTTCAAATATGCCATCTTCACTATATTCCAATCGGACCAACCCTTCTGTAAGAAGGGTGATCCGATATTTTTCACCAGTGACCATATTGGCAGCCAGAGCAGCGGGATGTGTTTCTACTTTGTAAATATCCTGCATTATTCTGTCTCCTTATATATAATCCTTTCTGTTGTATCAGCCTTTTACTGCCGATGCTGCAATACCTGCGATAAATTGCTTCTGGAAGAACAGATAAATCAGAAGTACCGGGATAATGGAGATTGCTGTTGCTGCAAACAATGCACCATAATCTGTAGAATACTGTCCGTTGAACATCTTAAGTCCTACTGCCAAAAGCTGTTTTTCCTGTGTATTGATTACCAAATACGGCCACAGGAAATCTTCCCATGTCCAAAGGAACTGGAAAATCGCAATACTGGAAATTCCATTCTTTGCCATTGGAAATACGATTCTCTGGAAAATGTAAAATTCATTGGCACCGTCAATTCTTGCCGCTTCCAGAATTTCATCCGGAAGGGAAGCTATATGCTGTTTCATCATGAAAATTCCAAATCCACTGAACATTGCCGGTATAATCAATGCTTTATAGCTGTCCATCCAGCCAAAACTCTGAATCATGGAATATTTCGGAATAATTGTTACGCACCACGGAACCATCATTGTTGAAAGTACAAACCCGAAAATCAGATTTCTTCCTTTAAATCTGTATTTACTCAGTACAAAACCACAGAGCGTACTTGTATAAACCACCAGAACAGTAACTACCAATGTAATCACCAAACTGTTTACAAAAAATCTCAGGAAGTTAAAGTGCGCATTCATGTTAACGTAATTGTCAAGAATAAATTCCTGAGGAAGAAGGTGTTGTTCCAGTGCCATAATCTCACTGTTCTTCTTGAAAGAGGAACACAGCATCCATACAAATGGATAAACTGTTATTACTCCAAGCATAAGAAGAAGGACATTTAATGCAATACTGCTTATTTTTCTTCTCATAACAGCCTCCTATTCTTCCGTTCCGGAAACCCGGAAAGATAACCATGAAAATACTGCGGTAATAACAAACAGTACAAAGGATAATGCAGATGCATAACCAAAGTTATATTTCACAAAAGCTTCGTCATAAATAATGTAGGAAGCCAGATATGTAGCTGTACCAGGACCTCCCTCTGTCATAATCAGAATCTGCACATATGCCTGAATATAAGCAATAATGGAGTTGATTACAACAAACAGGGTCATCGGTTTCAGAAGCGGCAGTGTCACATAACGGAACGTCTGCCATGCATTTGCTCCATCCACTCTGGCTGCTTCCAGAGCATCAGCAGGAAGAGAATAAAGACCTGCCATATACATAACGACTGCATATCCGAAGTCTTTCCATATAGTCATAATCATGACTGCCAGAAGTGCTGTCTTCGGATTCATCAGCCAGTTTACATCCAATCCAAAAATCTGATTAACAGTACCAATCTGAGGATTGTACATGAACTTCCATACAAATGCCACCGCAACCATAGGTGTTACTACCGGCATATAGTAAACTGCTCTGAAAAAGCTCTTATATTTTACAAGGGTAGAATAAATCGCATATGCGATTCCAAGACCCAGACCTACTCGGAAAATAATTACCACTACGGAAAAAATCAGGGTATTTAACATGGATTTTCCGAAAAGAGCACTTGTAAATACTTGTTTATAATTTTCCAGTCCTAAAAAATTGTAGGTTCCACTCAAAGGATTCCACTCATGAAAACTTCCTGCAAATGCGATTCCAATAGGAATAATCAAAAACACAGAAAAGAAAATTACCATGGCAGCTACTACAATATTTCTCAGGATAATTTCACTTTTACTCTGCAGGGGATGTGACTTTTTGAACATAAATGTTTACCTCCCTCTATCTATGTTATAGATTATCTGCCTGATTATTTTGCATATGCATAAAGATTTTCTACAGATACAAAAGAACTATTCTTCATATCTTTAATAATATTTTCCTGTGCTTCATTAAGAGCAGTATCAATATCAACACCATTGAAGAAGATATCTTCACCTGCTTTTTTCAGAGAAGTTTCTACTGTAGCTGGCATTGGGCCTGGCCAGATATAGTGGTCAATGTGCTCAGAAAGTACCTTCAGAGACGGATTTGCCAGAATCTGTTCATTATCTGCCAGAGATTTCTTAGCCGGGAAAGTACTCATTGCAAGGTTAAACGCGATCTGTGCATCATCATTTGCCAGGAAATATTTAATAAAGTCCTGAGCAACTGCCTGCTGATCTGCCGGCGCATTCTTGTTTACACCAAATGTAGATTCACCATTGTAACGGTTGTAAGCATATGGATTTCCATCAAATGTAGGAATTTCAAATACGCCAAAATCAATATTGCTCCATGTTGTTTTCAGAGTGTTATAATAATGTCCCCACTGAATAACCATTGCTGACTGTCCCTGACCAAAACTGTCAGAACCTTTTTCACCAAAGTCTTTGGAACCTACGCCATCAACTTCATACATATCTACCAGCATCTGCATAATCTGTTTCATTGCATCAGAGTTTACATTCGGAGTTTTTCCGTCTTCCAGGAACAGATTCTCACCTAACTGATAGTTCAGACCAAGAAGATAATTCTGATGGAAGTCATCGTTGAAATTCAGACCTGCCTGAATCAGTTTATCACCATCTTTAATTGTCAGTTTTTTAGCAACTTCACGCATCTCATCCCATGTTTTCGGAATATCTGCTTCTGTAAGACCAGCTGCTTCCCACATTGCTTTGTTGTAGTATACAGAACCAGTCATCATACCATAATCGATATAGTACACGTTTCCATCAATTACATGAGCATCTACACCTGTAAAATCTGCCTGAAGATCTTCTACCGGAATATCCAGAGGTGCCAGATAATTAATCAGGTTTTCATGATAGCTGTTATGAATGTTAAAAATAGCAGGACCGTTTTCACCATCCAGAGCCAGAGGAAGTTTTGTCCAGTAATCTTCCCATGGGTTGTTTACCAGTTTGATAGATACATTCGGATGAATTGCAGTATATCCGTCAATTACCTGCTGGAAAAGATCATCACTGCCCCACTCCCATAATTCTACGGAAATATCTTTTCCATCATTAATTTCTACAGTCGGATCATACTTAATAGTATCACCAAATGGTTCTGTTGGTACTTCTACCTTTGCGGTATCATCTGCGGCTTTATTATCCGAACTTCCGCCGCATCCTGTCAATCCTATTACTGCTAATGTAGCTGCCATCATAGCTGCAATCATTCTCTTTTTCATACTTATACCTCTTCTTTCTGGTTATTAAGGAATACGTTTATTTGTTTTAAGTTTAGCGCTAAATCTACTATTAAACTATCATATCCTTAGAATTTCGTCAATACGTTTTATTTTTTTCATCATTTTAAACAGTATTACAAAATTGAATTGTTCGTTTTTCACAATAAATATTAGTGTGCACAGAATTATTCTTGATTTTCTGTCATTTGCGTAGTATAATATTTAAAATTGATTTTCCGATTTTAGGTTTATTAAATTTATTTGTGGGTTTTAGTTTAAACCTTAAACTTTCTTTATACCAGACAACACCAATATATGTAATTTTATGATCACCATATTTTATATGAATTAAGAAAAGAGGTTTTTATGACACTAAAAGACATTGCTGACAAAGCCGGTGTCAGCATGATGACAGTTTCCAATGTCATCAATGGAAAAAATAACCGGGTTTCTGCCAAAACTATTGAAAAAGTAAATGCTATTATTCAGGAATGTGGATATGTCCCTAATCTCAGCGCACGCAGTCTTACCAACAAGACTTCTTCCATTGTAGGAATCATTATTCATCTTGATGATGATTCCCTTGATGATAATTATATGGAAAATCCTTATATCAGCACCATGATCGGTACTATTGAAAAAGAACTCCGACGAAATGGTTACTATACCATGGTACGTTCTGTTTCCAGAAAATCAGATATTACTCAGCTATTAAAAAACTGGAATGTAGATGGATTTATCTTTCTTTATCCTGACGAACATGACTATCTTCGCCAATTTATTGAATCCTCTCCCTGTCCGATTGCCATTTTTGACAGCCAGCTGAATATTCCAGGGCTAATCAATGTTTGCTCTAACGATGAAAAAGGTCTTTACCTTGCCACCAAATATATGCTCAACCATGGACACTCCCATATTGCTTTTGTGGCAGATTATAAAGACAATTATCTGCTCACCCGCCGTTTTCATGGATATTGCCGAGCATTGGAGGAATATGGTATTCCATTCCGGGAAGAATATGTATTTGAGTATTCACCTTCCTATGAAGGTGGTATCGCAGCCGGAAAAGAAATTGCTTCACGTTCCATGAAAATAACTGCTGCTGTTACTACAGCAGATATCTGTGCAATTGGAATTATGGAAGGAGCACGTCTTGGTGGACTCCGGGTTCCTGTTGATTTATCTGTGACAGGGTACG
This sequence comes from Lachnospiraceae bacterium, assembly GCA_004556655.1. GTDB lineage: Bacteria > Bacillota > Clostridia > Lachnospirales > Lachnospiraceae > Oliverpabstia. The sequence goes on from SFGF01000107.1 coordinate 6,857, forward strand.
ATAACCTGAACCTGTGTCAGTATACTTCACCAAAACTGACTTCCATTTCTCAGAACATCCCACAAAAGGCACTATTGGCTACCCAGCTTCTCTTAAAAAAAATTAAAGGGGAAGAAAGTAATTCTCCGGAATGTGTCACCATGGATGTAGAAATTGTAGAAAGGCAGTCCGTGATTTCTCTGTTTTAAATTTTTGATAAGACAAGGGGACAGGTACTGCGACTCATTAATGAGTCGCAGTACCTGTCCCCTTGGTATTTTATAAATACATACCTCTTATTTTTTCCGGCACCAGACTTCCGCCTGTTGCCCATACAATATGAACCGCATTCTTCATCTTATTTTTCAGTCCGTTTGTTTCCAGATATTTCTTTGCCTCCACATCATTACTTATACAGACTGGTCCCTGAAAACCTGCGCATGCACTCGGTTCAAGAAAAATTTTTTCTGTTTCCATTAAATCTTTCAAATATTCTGACAGCCTGTAATCTTCCACTGTCATTTCTCCACTCAACATCTTTTTCATAATACCGCCTACAAATGCAGACGGTCTTCCCACAGCCAGTCCATCGGCCTGTGTTTTTCCGGTCAGGCCAATATCCTGAACACAAATCTCATTGTTCAATCCGGTAGCCAATCCAAGTAGCATACAGGGTGCCTGTACCGGTTCCACAAAAAAGCAGTGCACCTGATCTTTGAAAATCTGCTTCAGCCCAAAACTAATCCCGCCCGGTGCTCCGCCGACTCCACATGGAATATACACAAACAGGGGATGTTCTTCATCAATAACTATTTTCATTTCTTCCAGCTGCTTTTGAAGTCTTTTTCCTGCAACAGAATAACCCAGAAAAAGATTTTTTGAATTTTCATCATCCACAAAATAACTATTTTCGTCTGCATCCGAGAGTGCTCTTCCTCTCTTCACTGCTTCCCCATAATCTCCCTGGTATTCTCTTACATCGACACCGTAACTCCTGAGCAGATCTTTTTTCCACTGTTTTGCATCTGCCGACATATGAACGATCACACGGTATCCCAGTACAGCACTGATGATTCCGATACTTAATCCCAGATTTCCCGTAGACCCTACCTGAATCGTATAAGCACTGAAAAATTTCCTGATATCCGGATCCCCCAGTCTTTCGTAGCCTTCTCCTTCTCTCAGAAGCTTATGTTCCAGAACCAGATCTTCTGTATGCTTCAAAACTTCATAGATTCCCCCTCTGGCTTTCACGGGTACTGTAAAGTTTTACAGTCCTATTTTTCTTTAAAACCTTATATTTTCAAGGATTTCATCACTTTTTACGAATAAAAAAGCAATGACCCCCCTTTTTGAAAGGTAAATCATTGCTTATGGATAACATTATACTCTATTTACTTACTATCATTCAAGAACAACATCAGCAAATCTGCTGGCTTATTCTCTTTATCTGCAGATATATCCCTTTGAAACAATGGGCCCATGACGAACTCCACAGCCCCAAATATCAGAAGTTCCTCACTGATAAGCTTCCCATCATAAAACCCTTCGTCAAACAGGACTGGCTGCTCTGGAACGAGTATTACCGCCTGCATTATGGCAAAGCCGTCAAACCGGTCAAAACCCAAAAAGGCAAGACTCGCACCGTTCCTGAAGATACCGTATGTCCTCTCTGTGGTGCACCACATGAGTACATCTACGATAATACAGGCGGCCGCGGTCAGTTCAAATGCAAGATCTGTGGCCAGACCTTTGTCAACGGCGAAAAAGTAACTACCCCACTGAAGCTCCAGTGTCCCTACTGCGGCCATGCCCTGCAGCCTGTCAAAGACCGTAAGCACTTCCGTGTCCACAAATGCGTCAATGACAACTGCTCCTATTACAAACGGAATCTGAAAAAACTTCCGAAAGATCTTCCTAAGTCAGAATACTGGAAATACAAGCTGCGGTATCTCTACCGGGAGTTCTCTGTAAACTTCTTCGACATGGACCTCAGCCAGCTTCCCAAATGGGCAACCTCTTTCAAGTATAAGAAGAACAATGCCTATATCATGGGGCTGTGCCTTACCTATCGGGTAAACCTCAAACTCTCCCTGCGCCAGACCGTCCAGGCTTTGAAGGATATCCACGGTATCGATATCTCCCACACCATGGTCAACAACTATGCCAAAACGGCCGCTGTGATCATCAAACCTTTTGTAGACTCTTATGACTACAATCCTTCCAACGAACTGGCTGCTGATGAAACATACATTAAGATTAGCGGTGTAAAAGCCTATGTCTGGCTCATCATGGACAAGGTTTCACGGTCCATCCTCGGATATCAGGTCTCAACCTCCAGGGATGTAGGTCCCTGTATCCTTACCATGCGCATGGCATTTGATAAGTTTAAGGAGTTCCCTGGCAAAGCCTTGAAATTCATCGCAGATGGTTACAGTGCCTATCCACTTGCTGCCCAACAGTTTAAGATTGAAAAAGATTGGGAAGTCTTCGTCACTCAGGTCATCGGTCTTACAAATGATGATGAAGTATCAAAAGAATTCCGCCCGTTCAAGCAGCTCATCGAGCGTCTGAACCGTACTTTCAAGGAATCCTACCGCATTACCTGCGGCTATGGTACAGAGGATGGTGCTGTCCACAGCGTCTCTCTTTGGGTTGCTTATTATAACTTCCTGCGTCCCCATGAGATATCCGGCGGCAAAGAACCCCTCAACAAAGTAGAACTGCTGGAAGGTGCCGGAAACATGCCCGGTAAATGGCAGCTTCTCATCTATCTTGGTCAGCAGGCAATCCTGAAACAACAAAGCGAATCTACTATCTGTTCTTAGATTCCGAGCCGGAGGTAAAATATCCAGCCACCAGAACCACAGGTTCTGGCTCTGCCCTTGATGGCACGCCAAAACAATGCTACAATGCTGTGGATCAGACGGAGAAACCTATCTGTTCTTGAGTTCTTCGCCGTCGGTAAGACGTTCAGAGCATTGTTTTGGTGTGCCGTCAAGGGTGGCGTACGCTGCCGAAAACTAACATATCTGCAATTTTCAAGGTTCCCATGGAGCCATTTTTTTCAGCTCCATTTTTTCATAGGCTACTTTACACTACCC